>JAJDNK010000011.1 GCA_022340715.1 bacterium BMS3Abin03
ATACTAAATATGAATAATGTCGTAAACACTAAAGAGGTAATTCGTCCTCAGTTTAATCGAATGTCTCCCTTTAATTTTAAGGTTCTACCTTTATGCAAATCACATTTTCTGTTTTTAAAGCGGTTTGACGTACCTCACAAATAATACTTTTTCATGATGAATTATTAATTTTTGTGTACTAAATAATGCTGTAATTGACTAATTTTATTACTCAATTAATTTAGTAACAACAGGGGAATCTGTTGCGTTCTACTGGTACTGAATTTTACAAGAGGGAATTTTACTTAAGCTCCCAAATAATCCCCAAAAATCTTTTTACAGATATCCCAATAACTACGCCCGCTATAATATTTTATGGTTACCAACTAATTAATAAACCATCATCAAACCAATGGTATGAACCTCAGGACAAGCCCCGAACCATGTTCTGCCGTAAGCAGCGGGGAATTATACCCTACCTTCTCGTCCGCCGAAGCGGAACGCGAGGCGGATTAAAACAAAAAATTCTTTCACTAATTGAATGAATGAGATTTAAATGAAACGAATTAAACAAATAAAAACATTTTTCATCTTATTATTGTTTTTTCCGTTCATCTTAGTTGCACAGATAAAAACCTTCACGATAGATGAGGCTATACAAACCGCAATTGAAAACAACCGCGATATTAAAATTGCGTTGATGAACGTACAGAAATCAGATGCTGCGGTAAGCGAAGCATTCGGGTATGCACTGCCAAAACTGGATGCTTCTGCAAGCTTCTCTCATTTTCTGAAAAAACCAAAAATGTCTTTTCCCGATTTTGAGGCATTACTTACAAATGCAGCTTACAGCATCTTGTTTGATGAAAATGTGATACCAAGAGACGATTCAAAATTTCGTCCTGTGAATAATACTCTTCAATCTTTTGTGCAGGCAAACAATTTTGAAACAAATCTTCAGTTAACTCAAACTCTTTTTAGTTCAGCAGTATTCAAAGGAATCGGTGCGTCACAAATTTACCTTAATCTTGCTAAAGAAGATTTAAAAAACCAGGTTTCTGAAACCGTGCTTAATGTCCAGGAAGCTTTTTACGGTGTGCTTCTTACCAAAGAGCTTTTGAAAATAACGGAAGAAAGCTTTAAAAACGCACAGGATAATCTCGTAACCGTAAATGCAATGTTCGACCAGGGACTTGTTGCGGAATTCGATAAGCTGCAGGCAGAAGTTCAGGTTGAGAATATTCGTCCTGTTGTTTCACAGATGCAGAATAATCTTTTAAATGCTAAAAATGCTCTCAAAATAGTTGTCGGAATAGATCAGCAAACAGAAATCGATGTTACTGGTGAATTCAGTTTTGATAAAATGCAAAACCTCGAGGAGGGAGATCTTGTTCAGCAAGCTGTTAAATCAAACTACGGTGTAAAAACCTTAATGTTAAAAGAACAGGTTGATGAAGCTTTCGTCGATCTGGATCGTGCTGAGTTCTGGCCTACTCTTGCTGCTTTTGGTAACTATTCTTATGCGGGAACTTCCGATAAATGGAATTTCCAGACTTACTCATCACTTACCATTGGATTAAATTTGTCGATAAATCTATTTAGCGGTGGACAAACAAAAAGCAGGATCGAACAATCGACTATAACCTATCTGCAAACACAGGAGCAGCTAAATCAGTTTAAAGATCTTATCAAATCGCAGGTAAAAGCCAAGCTGCTTGAAATTCAAAGAGTAACCGCTCTTCTCGATGCGCAGGAAAGAAATGTTCAGCTTGCCCAACGCTCTTATGATATTGCTGTTGTAAAATATAAAGAAGGAACTGCTACTCAAATTGAAGTTCAAAATACTGATCTTGCTTTGAAGCAGGCAAAAATAAACAAGCTGCAGTCGCTTTACAGTTACATGATAACAAAGTTCGAGCTTGAACAATTGCTCGGGCAAACAAATGAACGTTACATCGGATCGTTCAGAAACAGTGAAGATTAAAAAAAAGTTTAATTATTTAAAACCGGAGAATATTAACTATGAATTCTTCTAACAAGATAAAATTACTTATTTCCTTTTTGTCGATCGCTGCCTTCAGCTTACTATTATATAGCTGCGGTAAAGATGACCAAACTTCAAAAAGCATGTCCCAGATACAAAGTGAAGAAGGTATACCTGTAAAGGTAACCGAAATAAAATCCAAGCCATTTACAAAATATCTGAGTTACTTCTCCAAGCTAAGCGGAGTTAAAGAAGCAACAAGAGGCGCAATTGTCAGCGGTAAAATAGAAAAGATAAATTTTAAGGTCGGCGACTTTGTTAAAGAGAACCAGGTTGTAGTTCAGTTCCCTACCGACCAAATCGGTGCACAATACGATCAGGCAAAATCTGCTTATGAGAATGCTAAGAAAACTTATGAACGAATGAAAGCACTTTTGGAAGCCGGTGAAACTGCACAGGCAAATTATGATGCGTCTGAAACCCAATACCTTGTAGCAAAATCAAACTTTCAAGCTGCAAAGGATATGATCTTCATCGATTCGCCTTTCGACGGTTATCTTGTCGATCTGAAAGTGAACGAGGGTGATAATGTAAAAAATGATACTCACCTTTTCACAATTGCCCAGCTAAATAATATGAAAGCAAAAGTCTGGGTTACAGATACCGAAATAGGATTTATCAAAAAAGGAATGAACGCCGAGATTACTTATAACAATAAAACTTATACCGGCAAGGTAACAGATGTTTCGCTTGGTATCGATCCGATGAGACAGGCTTTTTATGCAGAGATTGAATTTCCAAATCCGAAAATGGAATTGAAAAACGGACTTACAGTTGAAGTAGAAATTCTTGTTTATAAAAACGATAACGCAATTGTTATACAGCGAAATCTTGTTCAGAAAGATGAGAAAGGTTCTTACGTTTTCGTTGAGAAAGATGGCAAAGCAGCCAAAAGATACCTTACAAATGGGTTGGATTCAGGAATTGATTACGAAATAAAAAGCGGTTTAAATGTTGGTGATAAATTAATTACGCAGGGTAATTCTCAACTGAACGACGGCGTTAAAGTAAATGTGATCCAATAGAAGGGAAATTGAAAAATGTTTCTTGCAAAATTATCTATTAATCGTCCGGTACTTACAACTGTTGGAATATCCATTTTCCTCATCTTCGGTGCGCTGGCTTACTTCACACTTAATCTTAATCTTCAGCCGGATGTGGAAATACCTTACATTACCATTCAAACGGTTTACCCGGGCGCAAATCCTAAAGAAATCGAAACTCTTATAACAAAAAAAATCGAAGAAGTAATTTCAACAGTAAGCCAGATTGAAAGAATTGAATCGTATTCTCTCGATGGCGTCTCTATTATTATTATGGAGTTTAACCTGGGGAAAAATGTTAACGTGGCAAACCAGGAAGTGAAAGATAAGGTCGATGAAATTCTCAATGATCTTCCCGATGATGCGGAAAGACCAATTGTTCAGAAAGTAGATCTAAGGCAATTTCCTGTTGTTGATGTTATCTTAAGCGGCGATCTCGACCCGCGACAGCTTTATGAAATCTCCGA
>JAJDNK010000024.1 GCA_022340715.1 bacterium BMS3Abin03
TCATCTGTAAGCATGGCTGTAACAAGGAGCCCCTCTCCCTCCTGAATTGGTGAAATGACAATTCTGTTTGGTCTGCAACAGACACTGCAATCTTCAATGAAGTCCTGCTCATCCTCTATAGTTAAATCGATCCACACCTCATTTTTCTCACCACAATACTGGCAAGTCCATTTTACAAAATCATCTGTTTGCAAATCTTCTGCACAATGTTGTAATTATTTATGCTATTAATAAAACAGAATTCTTGTTAAAGGCAAGGGGGAAGGGATAGTAGTTAGGAGACGGAAGTTAGAAGATTTACTCTGTTTCTTCTCTGTTTGCTCTGTGATGAAAAAACGCTTAAAATTGAGATAATGTATTATTTGATTCAGGAATTGAGTATTCATAAATTTCCTGTACATTTTTAGGGAGTAGAAATGAAAAAGCCAAGTTATGATTCTACATCAACCTATTTATTTTATATTGCTCTTTTTGTTGTAGGCTTATCTGTAATTTCATTCCTTTTGACCTTAATTCTTAAAAGTAATATTTATATTGATGTCACTAGTAAAGGTTGGAACGAATTTATTGAATTTTATAGACCACAAATTGCAATTGCAGGAGTAGGGCTCGCGTTATTCGCATTATGGATGACTGCGGAAAGAATGAAGCAAACTCAAGTTCAGATTAATTCTATTACAGAAAATAATCAGTATAGGAATTATCAAGATCATCTAAATAGGTTTTTGAATCATTTTGCAAATGATAATATTATTACAATGATATCAGAGGTAAATAGTATAGAAAGAAGTGTGATAATTAATAGCATTTATCGCTTTTATTATTATCCAAATCATAAGGAATTCATTCCAAGGTATAATAAAGAATCTTCACAATTCTTGTATGATGTGATGGAACCCTTAGTTAATTTTCTTAAAAATAGAGATAACATTAATAGAAATGATATAGACTTTATTGATAATAATTTTGGTCTAACTAGAAATACTGATTATTCGCATTTTTTTGAAAATATAGTCAATAGAACTATAGCAAGAAGAGAAGAACAGCAAAAGGAAAGAATTTATCCAAGGTTAACATTATTCTATCATTTTAAAATATTAATCAAACTAAGTGGATTTGAAAAATTTAACGTATTATCTGAAGACGAGTTAGTAGAAGCATGCAAAAATATTCGTTCTTATTTATTCCATTTACAGATTAAAGTTTCTTGATGAATTCAGTTCATTCCAGGTATAAAACCTATTACTAAAGCAAATTAAATTTTATGAGGTAAAATGGCTTGGTTTTACTTAGTAATTGCAGGACTTTTTGAAGTCGGCTGGGCTGTAGGACTTAAATACTCCGCTGGTTTTACAAAGCTTCAGCCGAGTATTATTACAATTGTAGCAATGATAGCAAGTTTCTATTTTTTGGCGATAGCTGTCAAAACCATTCCAATTGGTACAGGCTATGCAGTATGGACAGGTATCGGTGCAGTGGGAACTGCAATAGCCGGAATAATTCTGTTTGGTGAATCCAAAGAGTTGATAAGAATATTTTGTATTCTGTTAATTATAATAGGAATTGTCGGATTGAAAATATTTTCAAAAACAGCATCATAGTAATATTCAACTCAATGTAGCAACCATAACAGCTTTAATTGTGTGCAGCCTGTTTTCTGCCTGATCAAAAACAATAGAATCCTTTGATTCAAAAACATCATCAGTTACTTCCATTCCATCCAACCCATATTTCTCAAAAATGTCTTCACCGACAGTTGTTTTCCTGTTATGAAATGCAGGAAGACAGTGGAGGAATTTTACTTTACGGTTTCCGGTTTTCTTAATTACATCCATATTAACCTGGTATGGCTTCATCAGTTTTATTCTTTCTTCCCACTTAGATAAATCTTCTCCAAGAGATAACCAGACATCCGTATAAAGGAAATCAACTCCTTTAACTCCTTCGTCTACATTTTCAGTTAAAGTAATTTTAGCACCTGTTTTTTTTGCAATCGATTTACATTCTTTCACTAAGCTTTCCTCCGGGAAATTTTCTTTCGGCGCGCACAAGCGAACATCCATACCCATCTTTGCACTTCCTACCATTAAAGAGTTGCCCATATTGTTTCTTGCATCGCCCAAATAACAGAAAGAAATTTTATTTAGCTTTTTCTTTGAATGTTCCTGCATTGTAAGAAGATCAGCTAACACCTGGGTTGGGTGAAATTCATCTGTTAGTCCATTCCAAACGGGAACGCCGGAAAATTTCGCAAGCTCTTCCACAGTTTTCTGGCTGAATCCTCTGTACTCGATACCGTCATACATTCTGCCTAAAACTCTCGCAGTATCTTTCATCGATTCTTTATGTCCTATTTGTGAACCGGATGGTCCTAAATATGTTACATTTGCACCCAGATCATAAGAAGCAACTTCAAAAGCACATCGGGTTCTGGTGGAAGTTTTTTCAAAAATTAAAGCAATATTTTTTCCTTTAAGTTTCTTTTTCTCTTTGCCTTCTTTTTTAGCTTTCTTTAATTGTTTTGAAAGTTTTAGAAGGTTGTTGATTTCTTCGGGTGAAAAATCTAATAGCTTTAAGAAACTTTTATTTTTGAAATTAGTTTTCATGATATATCCTATTACTGCAGATCAATTTATTATAATTAAGAGTTAAGAAAATAAGTACAGAAACTTAATCCTTAATTCTTAAATAGTGAAATCTATCTACTAAAAATCGTATTTATCTATTTCGAAAATTGAGAATAAGTTCTATGAATGTAAATCGCTTATTATTATTAAGTAAAAAATTGATCATTGAAAATTGACAAACAACAATATTGTCTGCAATCGTTTTATTACAAAATCTCAATTTTAAATTGAGTGAAGATTAGTTATTTAATTAATCAAGATTGTATATTCGCAAATGTTTTTTGAAATTATTTCACAATTCGAGATAGTAAATATTTTTAGCTAAGTATGCTTTGTGAGCAAAATGGATTACCCAGGGTTAAGTGATACACAGTTAAATTAAAATTGAGTCCTAGTATTAAACATTATTTCCGGGGAATAGAAAAATAAAATTTTATGTCAATAATAAGGGTCTAATATGCTCTCATTACCGGATAAATGGGTTTGGGATTTTTGGTTTGCTCAAAATGGAGACGACTATCATATTTTTTATTTGCAGGCACCTAAGAAACTAAAGATAGAACAATATCGTCATCACAATGCAAATATTGGTCATGCAGTTTCGCAGAACCTGATTGATTGGGAAATATTACCCGATGCTTTAACTCCGGGATCAGAAGGAAGTTGGGATGATTTAGCTACATGGACAGGTTGTACAGTACAACACGAATCGATGTGGTACATGTTTTACACGGGAGTAAACCGAAACGAAGATGGATTAATCCAGCGAATCGGGCTAGCAACTTCGGAGGATTTAATCAGTTGGAAAAAACATCTGGGGAATCCTATCATTGAAGCAGATAAAAAGTTTTATGAATTGTATGATTCCAGTTCATGGAAGGATCAGGCTTGGCGGGATCCCTGGGTGTTCAAATTCAATGGAT
>JAJDNK010000028.1 GCA_022340715.1 bacterium BMS3Abin03
AACCGTTTACCGGGAATAAAAAGGTTCCTGAAGAAGATATTCTTTGTACATATGAATTTGTTTCGTTAGTACTGTACCTGTCGTCCTGCCAGACAAATATTGCCCCGTTATTTTTATCGGGAAAAACCAGCGGAGTATAAAAACCGGAGACTCTTCCAAGGCTGTAAACTGTATCCTGGGTAGAGTTCCAGACTCTTGTTCCGCTTGAGGATATCTTTTGAGTGTAAAGCTTGTAATTTCCCGGGTTGATGAAAGAACCTGTATAACCGCACCAGTAAAGTATTACACTGCCGTTATCAGAAACAACTTCGGAGGGCCAGTCATAGTTTTCACCGGTACCGCTGGAAAAATACAGCGGGTGGCCTGAGCCCCACTGCTTCACCCCTGCGGAATTCAGCTTTTGCATTGCAATCTTTATCGGACCTGAGCCGATTCTCCAGGCAAATACAAAATTCCCGTCAGACGTTTCAACTATTTTTGGATTTGGCTGAAAGGAATTAACAGAATCGGAAAGCGTGACGCCGTTTGAACCCCAGAGCATTGTTCCTGTTGGGCTTACTTTATAGGCAAAGGGATTAATCTCACCGCTGTTTCTTATATCTGTGAATGCGATAACTGCATTATTATTTTCATCGCAAATCAAATCATAATCTACCAATGATGAATTTTGAGGATGATTACTGATTAAAAGACCGTCTGATGCAAACTGTTTAACTCCAAGTGAATTCAGCTTTTGCAGATACACTGCGTAACTGCTTCCGCGGTGGTCAAACCAGCTTATATAACACCCTCCGTCGGGACATGCTGCAATCTTGGTAAGAACCTGTTCTCCCGATACATCACATATTTGAAGATTAGTACTTGTATTGGAAGACCATTGAGCAAAAACGGGTACAGAAATGAATAAGAAAAGAAATGAAAAAAATGGTATAAATACCATTTTTAATAAAATTGTATTGTTCATTTTAATATATAGTTTATTTTTTGCTTTTTATTACCTTAAAATTATAGTTCTTTTACTTTAAATACAAAGAAAATTTTATCGAAATGTAATCAAAAATAACGTAAAAAGATGAGGAGAATTCGTTATAATTGATGTATTTTAGTTAGTCCAATAATGTTACTTGTAATCAATAATTTATAACACGATGGTAAGCATAAAAATTGCTGAAGTTTTAAAATCTTTCACAAAAGAAGAAATACATGATTTTGAGAAGTTTATGAAATCTTCTTACTTCAGTAACGGCAGAAATTATTTTCCATTGTTTAATATTGTTAAGAAATTCCATCCGGATTTTAACAATCCTGATTTTAACAAGCAATATATCTACAAAAAGCTATATCCGTCAAAAAAATATAATGACCAGGTAGTCAGAAACCTTTTCTCCGGATTAATGAAGATTTGCGAAAAGTACCTGGTGTATAAGAGTATTACGGGGAATAAACTGGAATACCATGGAATTCTCGCAGAAGAATACAAGAACAGGATGCTGTACAAAGAATCTGAAAAAAATATATCAAACAGTATCAAGCTGATAAAAGGATCAGGGATAGACAAGGAGTATTTTAAAAATTATTATGAGATGCTTCAAATAAAAAGAGAGATAGCACAGAGTACAAATGATACCAAACAAACAATCGAGAATCTTTCCAGGGAATCACTGAATTTCTTTTATTATACATTGCTCGAAGTCAGCAGGCATATTGAGGAAATGGCAGTATTTAACCACAACCTGAATACTAATTTCGAAGACCATATTACATTCAGAATATTTGAGTACCTTGACCTCGATAAAATACGATGTTTCTTAGCAGAAAATAAATACGATTATTTCGAAATAGCGGAATTATTCATTATACATATAAAGCTGCTTTTAGATTACGGGAATGAACAGCTGTTTGAAAAATTCAGGAATGTACTTGCAAAAAATATGAATAAATTAAGCAGGTGGGGCAGATACAACATGTATCTTTGCCTTGAAAATACGTGCGTCAGGCTCGAGGCAGTAAACGAAACAAAATACCGTCAGATTCTTTTCAAGATTTACATGGAACAGCTGGACCTTAATATTTACAATTCCGAAGAAAACGGAAAAATGGCTGCCGATATGTTCAGAAATATTGTGATCAATGCTTTGAAGCTGGAAGAATACACATGGGCAGAACATTTCATTGAAAAATATATCGATACTCTTCATCCGGATTACAGAGACAATATGTATAATTTTTGTTTTGCACTGTTAAACTTTGAAAAGGGTAATTTTGAACTTTCATTGAACGATATCTCAAAAGTAAAATTTGATACTTTTGTCTTCAAGTTCGATGTGAGAATTTTGACACTTATGATATACTATGAGCTTGACTATCTTGAAGCAGCCATTTCAATGATAGATTCATTCAAACACTTCATAATTGAAACCCCCAGTATCTCAGATTACATTAGAGAAATTCATTTGAATTTTATTAAATACCTGCATGAAATTATTAAATTACATACTAAAAATAAATCTTATGAAACCGGGATACTGTTAAAAGAAATTGAAAAATCGCGTGTAAGGAATAAGAAATGGCTCCTCAAAACGGCAGTCAAATCAAGGTAAAATAGAACAGAATTCATATAAGAATTCAAAATCCACAAGATATTCAACACACAATAACTTTTCCTAAACAGTAACAATATCACACCTTTTTATATATCACTCTTTATAAGTTTATTTTTATTACAACAAGCGCTGACGTTTTATAAATTATAATCCCCTTTAAAATATAGCGGTTAGAAGTCTTTATTTACAGGAATATTTTAATTTATCGAAACATACCAATAACATAGATAATTCATCACGTGCCCGGCAGCCAGTAAAAACAGAACCCGGCCATGGTTGACTGTAAAAAGATATTATGTTATATTTGTATATTCTACAAAACGTTGTGTCGTCAATTTCCATTGTCAAACTTAAACATTCAAAAAAATGCTTAAACACGAATTATTAGAGATTTTAAAAACTTTTTCTGACCATGAGAAAAAGCGGTTCGGGAAATTCTTGAATTCAGCTTATTTCAACAAGAGTCCGAAGATTATCAAGCTGTACAGTATACTTCGGAAATATCATCCCGACTACAACAACAAGAAAATCACAAAACTCTACATTTACAAGAAGCTTGCTTACAACAAGCCGTTTAACGATTCTACCATAAGAAACCTGCTGTATGACCTTCAGATAATTGCAGAAACATATCTGAAGATACTCAACATGGAACGTAACATGGTAGAATCCAATGTTTTCCAGCGCGAAGAATTCTGGAACAGGGAACTTAAAATGCTGTACAGCATTAACCTGGAGAATTCAGAGCTATATTTATCAAGCCGGAATTATACGGACAGCATGAACATTATGGACAGGTTCAAATTAAATTCCGATAAATTCTATTTTGACCTGGCATACAATAACCTGGATAATTCCAATTTCGGTAAAAACGCCGATTCTTTCAAAAAAGCTATTGTTAATCTCATCAATTATTTCGTTGTTGAATTCTTAAAACATAACGAAACACTTTACAGCACGGCAAACACATTCAACGCAAAGGCAAAAAGCCAATATACTTCAGATTTCCTGAAGGTTATCAATGTTGAAAAGCTTACTGATTACATAAAGAAAAATTCTCCCGAGAATGGTTTTGTTTCGGATATTTATCTTAAATTGCTGAAAGCCTTCATGAACTTCAAGAAAGACCGTTATTATAGAGATTTAGCGGTGACGATAGCCAGGTATTCAAAGAAACTAAGCGGAGCCGAAAATAAATACCTGTACGGAAGATTGATTGATTACTGCAAAATGAAAATCGCA
>JAJDNK010000036.1 GCA_022340715.1 bacterium BMS3Abin03
GCGGAGAGAGTGGGATTCGAACCCACGGTACGGTTACCCGTACACACGCTCTCCAGGCGTGCCAGTTCAACCACTCCTGCATCTCTCCGGTAAAAATAGATATCAAATATAATCAAATGCAGTTTTGTGACCAATTAGGGGAAAAGAGGAATGATGATAGTTAAAAAGAATAGTAATAAGTGTCGTTGTCAATAAAGATTTAACTTTCCTGTTCCAGCTTTTCAATATTATCATTACTGTTATTTTCTATAGTTCTTCTCTTCTGGAACGCACTAGTTACAAGAACCAACAAAGTTCCAGCAGTAATTATAATCCATCCTATACCCAGCCCTTTTATAATATCATGAGAATCATTGAGTTGCTTTATTGTAAAATAGAACTCCCAAACGAGAATGAGAAAAGCTATTCCACCCGGGATCCACAAGTATCTGTATGAGTTACTAATATTCAGTACTAAGCCTATGATGATTAGCATTAATATAAATATTCCATCTCCGTTTCCGTCTCCCCAAAGGTTTACAGCTGAACCGTCTACTAACCTCATAATAGGCAAAAATATACCAAGCGTCATCAATGCAAGACCGATAAGACCGATTTGTTGTTGTCTATTCATCATACAGATATTAATTATTTATGAGTCTGTAATTTAATTCACATTTATAATTATGTCACTTTCTGCAGGTTTATAGTTATCAAGTGCATTGGAGAAATTTCTTCCCTAAATTAAGAAGTTGTTGGACTAAAAACATTAATAAAGCATATTCATCTTAATTATAGAATAAATTACTTTATGCTCTTAAAAATTAATAAATGATCGTTATTTTAGCAGCAGCAAAATTTGGTTTTAGGAGAGGTGCCGGAGTGGTTGAACGGGGCGGTCTCGAAAACCGTTGTGGTACTTGTTACCACCGAGAGTTCGAATCTCTCCCTCTCCGCTCTACTTCGCTATCAGATGCTTTAGCGAAGGATAGCTTCGTAGAGCTTCGCTCCTAGTAATTTATATAAATGAACTCCCGTTTGGATTTTCAATAAAAGTATTGAAAAGGGAATCTAATTATTAATAGGTGGTTATATGTTTTATGTTTATTTTCTTAAAAGCGTAAGAACTGATTTCAGATATGTTGGTTATACTTCTAATTTGAAAAAGAGATTTAGTGATCACAATAATGGATTAAATAAATCTACAAAACCCTTCCTTCCATTTGAACTTGATGCTTATATATCAGTGAAAACAGAGAAAATTGCAAAAAATTTAGAAAAGTATTTTAAAACAGGATCAGGTATTGCTTTCGCCAGAAAAAGAATTCTAACCTACGAAACCTTGGTGAAGTAGGTCTCTCCCTCTCCGCTCTGCTTTGTAAATAAAAACTTATAGCAAAGTAAGTTTGCTCTTCGACATCTTTATACAATTTAATTTTTAACACTAAAAAAATATACAATTTTTTATTCCCGTATTTTTTGAGTCTCCCACATAAGGCTGTTCAAATACTTTTAATCAATCCCAATTACCTTTTATCCTATTTTGATTTCCAGGACTTCTTCGATTATTTATCTTTCGCACAGTTGTTATAATACTAATAGGAGGTAATTGTGAAATCCAAATTATTGTTGATTCTGTTTATATTCTTGCTGGTTGCTTCATTCGGTATAGCTGCCGTCCCAAACAAAGCAATAGATAATAAACAGATGGAAAAGGCTGTAACAAATCTGCTTATTGGTTTAAAAAGCGATAATGCAGGTTTGCGATCAAGCAGTGCTTATTTCCTGGGAGAATACAACTCCAGGGAAGCTGTAATTCCTTTAATGAAGATTTTGAAAAGTAACGCTGAAGAAGAACTCAGAATTCAAGCAGCTCTTGCCCTCATAAAAATAGGTGATGCACGTGGAATCTATGCAGTTAAAAGAGCTGGAAAATTTGACGAAAGTAAAAGAGTAAGAGAAATCTGTTCAAAATTTTATAATGCTTATATAAGCAAAGAGCTTACATCTCCTCTTTGATGTGAGAAATGTGAACCCCCCATCCTATACAACATGCTACCCTGAAAAGCCTCTCGCGGAGAGGCTTTTCAATTAATTATTAATACCTTCTATTTAAAAATACAAAATTTGCTTAGAATCAGAAAAATTTCTGTGTTCATCTTCGAATGATTATTTTATAATTCTAAAATTATTATATATTTCAATCAAAATTGAGTTTTAAGGAACATTTATTAAATACATTAAACTTAGCTTATCCAGTAATTATCGGGCAGCTTGGTTTTATAATGATGGGTGTCGTTGATAGCCTTATGGTTGGATCGCTCGGTCCGGCGCCGCTAGCTGCAGCTTCGCTTGGTAATAGTCTAACAATTATAATATTTATTGTAGGGATAGGAATTTCATTTGCCGTTACTCCACTTGTTGCTATTTCGGTTGGTGCGAAAAAGTATTCTGAATGTGGAATTTATTTCAGGCAATCGTTACTTGTCAATCTGAGCGTCGGAATAATTCTGATGATTGTTACAATAGCTGGTACAGAGCTGATAATTTATTTCAATCAACCTGTTGAAGTTACAATACTTGCAAAATCGTATACAAAAGTTCTGGGTCTTGGTGGGATACCATTGATGTTGTTTCAAACCTACAAACAGTTTATTGAAGGTTTATCGGTAATGAAGCCGGCAATGATAATTGCCATACTTGCAAATTTTGTAAATGCATTTGTTAACTGGGTTCTCATTTTTGGTAAGCTTGGTTTTCCTTCGCTAGGATTAGACGGGGCAGGCTGGGCAACTTTTGCTTCAAGAATGTTTATGGCAATTGTACTGATGATTTATGTGATGAATAAATCATATTTCAAACAGTTCGATGTTTCATTTCATTTTAAAAACATAAATGTTAAAATCATTAAAAAAATTCTTTCTATAGGATTACCGAGTGGTCTCCAATATTTCTTTGAGGTTGGTGCGTTTTCATTCGCTGTTATAATGATCGGATGGCTTGGTACTAATCAGCTTGCGGCACATCAAATAGCAATCAACCTTGCCTCTGTTACTTTTATGGTAGTTCTGGGTATCTCAATGGCTGGTGGTATCAGGGTAGGCAATGGTGTGGGAGAACAAAATATAAAACAGGTAAGAAGGGCAGGATTTGCGAGTATTTTTCTGGCTTTATGTTTTATGACATTTTCAGGAATTGTTTTTATTACATTCAGAAATCTTTTACCTCAACTTTATATTGATAATCAGGCTGTTATCTCCATTGCTTCATCACTATTAATAATTGCAGCTTTGTTTCAGCTATCCGATGGAGTTCAGGCTGTAGGAATTGGAATATTAAGAGGTCTCACAGATGTAAAAATCCCAACTGCAATAACTTTTATTGCATACTGGATTGTTGGATTACCAACAGGTTATCTCTTAGGATTCATTTTTGGGCTTAACGTGCAGGGTGTTTGGATAGGACTGTTAGCAGGTTTAACAACCTCTGCTATTTTATTAACTCTTCGCTTTAATATAAAGAGCAAACATATTATTGAAGTTTAATTCCTACAGGTTATCCAAAAAGTAGTTCGTGATTTTCTGGTACAGATGAAAACCATCATTTCCTTTCACATGATGTTTGTGATCAATATACGGGAAATAATCTACATCGATTCCAAGGTGAGTGGCTTCTTCAATAAAGAGTAAAGTATGCTGCCATACTACTACAGGATCAGATGTACCATGAACAAGTAGCATTTTGCCCTTTAAATTTTGCACATAATTTAATAAGCTGGATTCATCATAACCTTCTGGATTAAATTCAGGTGTGTCCATATATCTTTCGGTGTACATAACCTCATAATATTTCCAGTCTATCACTGCTCCCCCTGCTACGCCAACCTTAAAAACGCCGGGAGTTCTTGTCATCAAACCAGTTGCCATAAAGCCACCGTAACTCCAACCATACACACCTAATCTGGATGTATCTACATACGATAACGATTTAAGATAATTTACACCAACCATCTGATCTGCAATTTCAATTGAGCCGAGATGACGAAATGTTTTTTGTTCAAATTCCAATCCACGATTATTTGATCCCCGGTTATCCAATGTAAAAATTATAAATCCCTTCTGAGCTAAATAGTAAAACCATAGTTTAGCATTGCCGAGCCATTTATTTTTGACCAATTGTTCATGCGGACCTCCATAAACATAAACTATAACGGGGTACATTTTGTTCATATCAAAATCGGGGGGGAAGATTGTTCTGCAATACAGATCATATCCATCAGAACTTTTTAGTGAATTAATAACTGTTTTTCCTAGATTATATTCACTAAGAGGATTTGGTGCAGTATAAACTTTTCTGATTAACTCTCCATCTTTGTCTATTACACTTACTTCGTACGGAATTTCAATATTATCAAATTGATCAAGATATTTAGTACCATTTTCATTCCTAATTACATTATGATTTCCGTGTCCGTTAGTAATCCGCGACATTGCATAGCGATCCAGATCTACTTTATAATAATGCCTCTCAAGAGGGCTTTGTTCAGTTGCAGCGAAAAATATGTTAAAGCCAGCCGTACTTAATCCATCATAATTTGTTACTTCCCAATCTCCTTTTGTTAATTCGACAATTTTCGCTCCCTGAGCATCGTACAAATAAAGATGATTCCAGCCATCTGTTCGTGAAATCCAGATAAACATTGAAGGATCACCCTCAAAAAAGATAGGGCCGTACATTGGTTCCACATACTTGTCACTCGATTCTTCAAACAGAACTTTCTCTAATTCTCCGGTGGTTGTATTATACCTGGATAGCTTCATTCTGTTTTGATCGCGGTTTAATTCATTCACATAAATATGTCTTTCATCAGGACTCCAGGTAATGCCGGCAAGATAATGATCTTTAGGTGTTCCTGTATTAAGCCAGGTAATTTTTTTTGATCTCAAATTATATATACCAATTGTTACTTCCTGACTTTTCATTCCGGCCATTGGGTACTTGATATAATTTACAATGGCAGGTCTTTGCGAGATATCCAAAATCGGGTAGTCCGTTACCATCGTTTCATCTTTTCTATAGAACGCAAGGAAGTTGTCCTTCGGGGACCAGAAAGTTCCTTTTTTAATTCCGAATTCGTGTCTGTGCACAGCCTGGCCATTTACAATCCCTATATTTGCATCCTTTGTGATCTGAATTTGTTTCGAGTTAACAGCAATATAAAGGTTATTGTTAATAGTGTAAGCAATTTTATCCGGAGAAATAAAATCTGCATTTTTCCCATCTGTATCGATATAATTTATAACTTGAGGTGTATTTGTATTGAGATCAAAATCTACAAGCTTTCTCTCGCTCCAGAATCTGATTTTATTGGCAGAAGACCAGCTAAATTTTGGGAAGGAGTCAACAGGTTCTAAGCCTGCAGTTGTTAAAGCAGTACTTAGTTGATATAATGTTAATAATTCTTTTCTGCCCTCAACATCCGAATTTTCTTTGTAGAGTTTTTTTATCCCATTATCTGAGAACACATAAGCAAAATCGTCCGTACCGGGAATCCATTGTAACTGTTCTAATTTTTTCGGTTGAATTGTTGCTGTATCAATCGTAACCTGTTCGAGTGTGAAGTTTTTCTGTGCAGTTAAAGCAGCAGAGAAAAAAAATATTATCAGTAATATTCGGAGCAGCTTATTCATTATCTTCTCCTCTAGTTTTTATATTATTCGCTGATTATTCCCGTTATTAATTTCTTATCTATTTCTTCAAATGGAAGATTAACAGTTTTTAATTTCAGATGTCTGAATTTCCAGACTTTATCCGGATCTTCAGATATCAATTTATAATTGTTGGTATTTAGAAATTTAGATTTTGCAGTTAAAACGTATATCGGTTTTCTGTAATGCTTACAAATTAAAGCTAATGACAAACTTCCTGATTTGTTAACTATATTTTGGTTTCTCAATACCGCATCTGCGCCAATTATTACAGCATCCACACTTTTAACAAACATAGCGGTCATTGAATCAGTGATCATTTTTACTTTCAGTCCTGATTTCAACAGTTCTTTAGCCATTAACCTTCCTTCAAAAGTAGGGCGTGATTCCGATATAATTACGTTTAATCCGGGATTCTTGTTCTTCATCAATCTAAGAACATTTAATATCGTTCCACTTCTTGAGAAAGTAAAAACTGAATTGGCATCAGGAATTTTCCTGTAGAGCTTTTCAAAGATTTTTTTTGTAGTTACATCTTTTGTTTTACCTGATTGATCCAGGAAATCTCTTATTTTTTTGATGTTTCCATGTCCAACAAGATTTTCAAAATCGGACAGATAATTTTTTATAACAGCAAAGTGGGAAAGTTTTTTCTTAGCCAGAGAAATTGATTCATCAATTACATTTTTAC
>JAJDNK010000059.1 GCA_022340715.1 bacterium BMS3Abin03
TGCCGCTTTTCTTTCCGTCAATTCATCATTTGCCAGGAACACATTCATTTTACGATTAAGCGTAAGGATCTTCTTTGCATCTTTCCCGAACAAATCTTTTATAGAAATTGATTGTGATTTCGGTAAGCTAAACTTTTTATAGTCTTTCAAAGAGCGCACATCTATTATTTGCAGATTATTCTCATCATCAATAATTCTGAATGCAAGCTCATCCGAGGTAGTCTCTTTCAAATTGTAAAACTTAACAAAAGAAGCATCTTCAACTTCATTCAAATATTTTTCTTTCAAATCCGGCATAAAGAATGCTGAAAATGCAAGAATAGCAGCAATGCCTGACAATGCAACATATAATTTCATTGGACTGAATTCCGGGTTTGGTTTACCATTAATTTTATTTTCGATCAGAGTTGTAATCCAGAATGCGCTGACAGCAACCATTACCAACAGAAAAGCAAACAATCCCTGAGACATTCCAACTGTATCAAATATTCTTGCATATCCCCAGTATTCTGCTTTGTAAAGATTTTCAAACAGAGGATAACCTTCGGCAAAAATTAAAATCCCTAAAAATGAACCGACAATAAAAACCATCGCATCTATTTTACCGATTGCGGCTGCGCAAAAACTTGTACCGGGACAAAATCCACCAACCACAAATCCTAAACCCATTATAATTCCACCAATAAGCGCCGACCAAAGAAAGGTGGGATTGATATAAATTATGCTGATATCGAGTAATCCGAAATGCCCTAATGCAACAACGCCAAGCATTGCAGTAACTCCCGCTGTAAAGAAAACCCTGAGAACGGTAAAATCATAACCGTAAAATAATCCGACTAATTTTTTTGATGTTGAGAAGCCAGCCTGTTCAAGTATAAATCCAAAGGCGATTCCAATAAAGAGAGCAACAACAAAATTTAATTCATTACCGATTATGTCAGGAACTAAAGGTCCCATTTAAATTTCCTTTCAAAATGTAGGAACTTGATTTATCAAGTTCATTAAGTTAAATCCAGAGTTTTCTAAAAAAGAACGCAAACATATATGCTCCACCGAAGATAGCAAGCATAGTAAATATTCCTCCGGTTGAAAGCACAGCCATTCCACTTAAAGCTGCACCACTTGTACAACCTCTGCCAAGCTGTGCACCGAAACCAAAAAACAAACCACCGAACAGAGCGGTAGCAATTCTTGTTTGATTTTTTATTTTATCTGATCGTTCGAGCTTAAAGGTTAAACGGTTTGAAATTAATCCCGAAATAAACGCGCCGATTAAAACACCTATCATTTCAAATACAAGCCAGTTTTTTAACGGACTATCCTGATGTGCGGTTAAATACTCATCATAAAATTTTGCCTGCTGTGTATGTTCGGGAGTGACTGTTTGAACTGTTGCGACTACTGCACTTTTCACAGCCCCGCTTGCACCAAGACCCCTTCCCGTAATGTAGATTGTTGCAAGAAGAAGAATTCCTAAAAAGAATCCTGCGAGATAAGGATTCATATACTTCGCCGGTTTCATATTATCTCCTTTTCAACAAGAACAGTTTCTACCTCTATATTCTGCTTTTTTTCTGGTGATTTGACTTCATCAGAATTTTCTGAGGATTTGTTTTCATCACCCTCTGTTTCTTCTAATTCTTCATATCCGGTTATCATCGCTCTTAAATTTGAAGTTATCGTTGTTCCGGTTGTTATCAGGTATAAGTGAGCAATCACAAACGTAATCAAAAGAAAAGCACCGAATGTATGTATCAAAGCAATTGGTTCTATAGACCCAATATTCAAACCAGCTATTCCACCACCTTTTTGCGGATAACGATAAAACATGTATAACAATCCCGATATAACCATTATTGGTATCACAAGAATTTTTAATCCTAAGTAAACCAATTTTTGTAATGGATTCAGCTTGCTCAACACAGTTTTCTTAGTTGGATGAGGTGCATTCCTGAATATTCCAAAAAGATAATAATCGATTTGCGACCTGATATGTTCTAATGTCGGGAGATATTGTTTCCATTCCCCGGTTGAAAGATGCCAGAATATTGCAAAGATTATTAAAACAATAAATGCATAAGCTGCAATATTATGATACCGGACAGCATTCAGGTAACCGAAAAATGAAATCGAACCATGAATTTCAAATCCTGTGAATGCAAGAAAGAAAATTAACAATGCTTGTGTCCAGTGCCAGAAACGTTCGAAAGATTTATAAATATAAACTTTATTCTTTCCCATTATTAAACTCCTGATAAATTCTGGTTGTTTGGAGACGCTTTCCTTTTTCTGGAAGAAAAGACTCTGACTGTTCCATGAACAAAAACCCCAAACAATGTTAGTAAGATGATCCCAATTCCAGCTGTTTCAACAAATGAAGAATAATCCCTAGCCGGCATATAAAAATCCGTCAGTGCAGCCAGACGGCTATTATTTCTTGAATGACACTCATTACATTGTACTGTTTTATCTTTTGTTGAAACCATGTGATTTACCGGCCAGTACATTTCTGTTTTTATAAATGAAAATTTTCCGCTGAAAGGAAGCTTAACATCTTTCATTCCTACTGCCGATGATCTTCTCCAATCGAAGTCCTGCCAGAAAGCACCTTCGCCTTTTTTATCTGCAAATAGTTTGGGTTGAATCAGAACTTTATAAACAGGATCAAAAGGTTGAATTGCGCGATGTATTTTAACAGGAATTATTTTCGAATCTTTATCACTGTAAGAACCGTTTAATGTATTAATCTTTAGCGGCTTTGTTGTATCGTTAATAACATCACCAAGCAAATAATGGTCGGCAGTCCCATTAAACCAGATATATTCCGGTTTAAGATTTTTTCCCCATTTAAAGCTTCCTTTTATCGAAAGATATGTATGATTTCCATCAGCATCATCTTCTTCATATGGCTGACCGTTTTTTAACTTTCCTGCCGTCGACCAATCCCAGGCTGTTTTAGTTGCATTTACTTTTGCATAAACCGGTATATGACAGGCCTGACAAGCGACCTTATACGTATGCTCATTAAGAATATCTTCTTTATGAGGATTTTCTGTATGGCACTCTTCGCAGGTTGAGCGATCCTTGTTCATTGAAGAGAGGGAATACATTTTACCGAGTATTTTATGTTTCTCGGTTAGATGGCAATCAATACACTGAAGATCAGCACCTTCAACAGCCATATGAACATCAACATCCTTTGAAGGCTCGAACAATGCCGATTCAAGATCGCCGTGCTTAACATTATTTCCACCACCACCGAAGAAGTGACAAACTCCGCAATTGGAACGCTTCGGTTTACCAACATGCTGCGAAACATAATTTAGATCTACAGATGGATCAGGAAGTCCGGCTAACTCGTTTCCTTTAACATACGTTTCCGTATTGTCATGACATACAAGACAATCTATATTTTTGGAATCAGTAAAGCTGAAAGTTGTGCTTGTCATGCCAAAACCTATATGGCATTTTGCACAACTTTGTTCATTACCTTCGACACCAATGCAAAAATTATTTACTGCATTTCTCTTCCCGATGTCAACTATTCCTCTTCCTGCAATATATTCCTCACGTTCCCAGTTCCAGTGGCTAGAGCGCATAATTTCTTTATCACGTTCTGTGTGGCATGAAATGCATGCTTCCGTAACCTCCTGGGGTGTATTAAATTTCTTTTGAAGCACAGCAAATTGACTGTGATCTACAGATGAAGTTTCTTTCTTCGGATATTTTTCCTCAAGAAGAGAGAGAGCTGTTGGTTTGTAATTTTCAGTTGTAAGAAGTTTTACCGAAAGAAAAATAATCAAACCGATTAAGAGCAATACAAGAACTATTTTTTTCATATAACAATTTTACCTTTGCCGGGATTAAATATTTCAAATAGAACTAAATCATTTTTGAGGGGCTTCGCTTCCGGCTTCGCCCTTTGGTATTAATCATTTCTGTAATAAGATGTTTAACATCACCGCATTCCGTATAATCCTTATAAACCGCACATTCCCTGCATTCCATCTTTTCGCAAAAGTTATTTTTATGTTTTAAAGACCAGCAAGGATTGCTATGAGATGTATAAGCTTCACAGTTTTTTCTATCAGTTTCTGAACAGTTAACTATCAGCCAGCAGGGAATAAAAGAATAAATTGTTTTTATTCCCGCTATAGAAATTTTATATTCGTTTATTGCTTTACGGATACAATTAAGTCTTTCAATATCTACTTGAGAATAAAGACGGTGATTTGTTTCCTTCTTAAAAGGAATTATCAAACCTTCCCGTTCATACATTCTTAACGTATGAACAGAGATATTGAGAAGCTTTGCAGCAGTTCTGATGGGAAATAAAGGTTGTTCAGAATTTAATAAGAGTTCCATCTTATTGAAATTTTAATAGAAATTTTATTTGCTTAAGGACAAGCAATATTTTTAGTATTTATAAATATCAACTTTGCTGCCATTTATAAATATCAATTATCGGAAGAAATATTATTTCTGAGAGAAAGGATTTATCAAATTATGAAAAAATATTTTTTAATTTCTTTCAGGTGAGAATAAAAAGCTGGAATGAATTAAGAACTATTTAATAGATTTGACCATTATTCATTTTTTATCAAGGGCAAGTAATTTCAAATTTCTTCGTTCTGAATTAACAAACTGGAAAGATGTTAAAAGCTTTCTTTAATCTTTTATTCCGATAAATCAAGTTCCTCTATTATGCTTTCCGCTTCAAGAACTTCCCCGCAGGGAACCATAAGTTTTACTTCATTAATAATGTGTCCATCAAAATCCCCGGATGCACGGAATAAAGAATAATCTGATCCACCAAGATGCATTGGCGAAGCTTTCCTTGAATAAACAAAAGGATGTAATGATTCCTGCTCCAAGCATCCCTTTACATAATTAACCTGGGCAACATCGGATGATCCGAAAACTCTGGCCATTCCTTCATAAATTTCATAGTTACCATGCTGGGCGCAGAGGAAAATACCGGAAACGATTGTTCCACATTTTTTACAAAAGGGATCATTACAAATAACACAAACATAATCTGCCTCTGTGAAAGGATGATTTGTGCATTTTATCTCTTCGTTAAAAAGAGTACCGCACCGAGGACAGAAATCCGAATTTTCGTCTATCTCAAGTTCACAATTATTACAATAGATTTGCTCCTCCATCAATAATTCCCCTCGGATTAAACCGCTTTCGCTTCTTCTTTTTTCACGCGTACCATCCTGGAATAAAGTGATAGCTGGGGATTAAACAAAAACTTAAGCCACAATTTTACCCAGGAAGTATGATAGACAAGCGTGTCATAAAATTCAGGTGCTGCTTTTCTCACCTTCGGAAGATTATGCCACGGAATGGATGGAAAATCATGATGCTCGTTATGATAACCAACATTGAGTGAAGGAATATTTAACGGTCCGTAATAGCTGTAAGTTTCCTGCGGCGGTGCAACTAAAAAATGTTCCTGAATCCATCTTGCACCGAGAGGATGAAGTCCTATTGAAAAGATAAGTGAGAAAACGAGATATAAGAATGCTATCGGTCCCATGTAAATTATTATCAAAGCATCGACGCCAAAAATAACTATCCAGTTTACAATTACCCATGCATTCATGAATTCTATTTCTTTTAATCTTGCAGTTCTGAAAGCCTGGAAGAAAGGAAAGAAAAGCTCCCACATCATCTTACCAATAAATGTATTCCCGATTAGTGATGCTTCCCACCTGCTTGCAAGATCGGCATCAAGATAATAATCTCCCTGGAACGAATGATGTTTAAGATGATAATTTTTAAACGAAACATAACTCGGAACGACTTTGGGAATATCGGCCATAATTCCGAATATCGTATTTAAAGTTCTGTTCTTAAAAATTAAATTGTGTGTTGCTTCATGAATAAGTACAAAAAGATTATGATCAGCAAATGCACCTATAACGAATGCAGCGACTAAAGCAAGCCACCAGCTTTGTTCCCTCAGCAGAAATGCAACTGCGAGTTGAAGCAATACAACAGAAACAACTATCAGTGCACTTAACGGATTTCTACCGATAAACTCTCTTACTTCAGGATGAGCTTTTAATATATCTCGTGTTCTTTGTTTGTGCGGTTCGGGCTGGTCTGAATATTGAAAATCTTTTATCATGCGGGACATTTTTATATACGCTTTCTACATTTGATTAATTACCTTTTTACAAATGTATTGAAATAAACGTAGTATAAAAAGAGGAACATTGCTGCTCCTCTTTCAATTATAACCTTTTTATCAGAATGCAGTTACAAAACCCACATTAAATTTAGCATATTCATTATCGATATCATAAACACATTCACCCACCAAACGAATATTGCGTCTCAGCAAATAACCGATATGCCCGGCAATTGATTTATAATCCAAAGCATTATCATCTGAGTCAACGTGGTTGTAAAGTGCAACCATATACCAGATACTCTCATCTCCATCAGGTCTGAAAATTAGTTCGGCAAAACCTCCTTGGGTCTTAACCTCTTTACCTATCTGCATAGCATAAGGATTATCGTCATTCCTGTAAACATATTGCACATTTAATTCAAAAAGTTTACTCTCCAGTGTCGCATCGCCCCCAATCATCCAGATTCCGTTCTTAAAGCTCAGACTTGTATCCGGTTGGTCAACCATTTCATTTCCATAGTAACCCATCGCACCTACTCTCAGGTTTTCACTAACAGCCTGGGAAACTCTTCCCATCAGATTTTTATATTTATCTCTATCGAATAAATTATTCGAATACAATTCTCCTATGCCAGATCCGTTCACAACTTCTAATACTAAATCGGTTGATGTTGGTAATGTATAAGCAAAAGTAACGCCTCTGTCATAAGTAAGATCGATCATAGAATTACCGGGACGAACTTTGTAAATAATGTAATCCTCATTCGTTAAACGTAATTCTCTTTTGAATATAGGATCGGAAACCTGGAACTGGCCAACCGTTAAATCGAGTTCACTTCCGAACATATTGTTAAACATCAACCATGCATCTTCAATTTTTCCCGGTTCGCCGCTTTCGAGAATATAGTATGCATAGTATGAAACATCTTTTGTGATCGATCCCCCAGACATTATTTTAAATGCGGAAGGAGTTCCTATATCAAACTGCTCTTCATTTTCCTCATTGTAAGTAACATATCCCTGAATACGAACTGCTAAAGGAAAGTCTCTTATTAAGCTAAGTCTGTCGTCGCCTGTTTGTACAAAATAACGCGGCGCATCTTTATCCTTCAGTACAAAACCATTGGCTGCAAATTCATTTCCATAAGGTTTTAAATAAGGGATAGGACTATGACAGGTTTTACAGCTCATATTATATTTACGGGCAAATGCAGGAATTGCAAATAAATCTCCTGCAACTATAATTACTGTTGCAACAATTATTATTGTAGTTGCTAATATTTTTTTCATGTTATTCTCCAAAATATTCCGTGTTATATTAATTCAACTTACTATATAGTTAATATGGATCCCGAAACCTGATCAGGATAACCAAAATGTTTTTAAGGAAGCACTGTTATATAAGTTGAATGTTCATTCACCTCAATTATTTGCGATTCTTCTTCCGGCACACCAAGAAAATCAGCAACAGGCTTAACTAATTTCTGATAATTAAGAATTGCGGTGATTTTCATCTGACCGGGAGTTACATCAGCAGGAAGTGTAAATGTACATGTTTCAAGCTTTGTTTCCCGGGGACCAATTCGATAATCGACTCCCTGTGAAGCGGTATTCCATTGCTGAATCGTCATTCTTCCCTGCGGATCGAAATATGCCATCCTAAAAATCCTGTCACCAACTGGAATTCCATCTCGTTGTACGCCTGGAAAGTTCGGATCGTTCAATGCAATTCCCATATCCTGGTAAGCAAGTTCATCTGCGCCTATGGTATATTCTTCACCTTCAAATCCTTTTTTATCAACTGGCAGATGATAAACATTTCCTGCTGCATCAACAGCTTCAACATGCATCCATACAATTCTGTCTTCAACTGATCCGGTGGGAAATTTATGTCCCGTCTTTTGATTAAAAAGTGCAATTGTAAATTTCACAGGTTCGGTCGGTTCAACTTCTCTTATATCCGGATGAATTCTCAATTCAATTGTTCCTCTTACCTTGCCCGGATCGTGAGCACCATGAAAGAGATGCTGCCAAACGTCAGGATACTTCTGTCCCAACTCGGCAGAATAACCTTCAGCTTTAGTCATGTGACAATCCTGGCATCGAACACCTTGTTTAGAATATGGTCCTTCTTTCCATTCAAGATGAGTTGATTTTACCCAGATACCGTAAGGATCTTTTTCATTATGGCAGGCACCACAAAATTCTGCTGTTTGTATGTAATCAGATTTTTGAATTTGATGTTCCGGTGAATCACCTGTTCCCCTTGGTCCGTATTTAATGTCACCGGGACTCGATATAAAATTAAAGTTGAATGGTGTATCTCCCGCAAATCCTGTAATTGTATGACAGACATCGCAGGAAACGGATTCATTCGCTCTTGAATTCATTTCAGGTTTAGGAGGTGGAACATCTCCTGCTAAAAATGCAATAGGTGCGTGACAACCATTACACCCGGCTTTAACTTCAGCAACTTTCTCGTCTTTTTCAGCATGAGGTACAGCAAGTTTAAAATATTCAATCTCATCCCAGTGATGCGTATATGCCTGGGACATCATTGCCTGTCTCCATTGCTGATAAAAATCTTTATGACAGGAAGTCCCGCAGAATTCTGGTTTACTGAAATCATCATAAGATTTCGTTCCGAGCGCATCACCCCCGGCTTTAACTTCCTGAGCAATGGATAAATAAGGTAGAATCAAAAAGAAAAATAATATTAGATAGGTGTGTAGTTTAAGCATGTTTTTCTCCTCTGCTCGTTATTAGATCAATAAAAGATCAAATAATTATTGTTTAATCTATCAAAACTTGTCATTATTTTCAATTGATAGAATACACTTATTGGATTGATCTTTTAAAATAAATATAGAGAGACGATGAAATTCATCATCTCTCTTTTAAGAAGTGTCTTTATTTTATTAACCTTTACCTCTGCCGCCACGATTTCCTTTTGGTCCTGTTCCATCACAATCGCCACTGCCTGATCCTGAACCTGATCCGAAACCTGTACCATCTTTAGGTCCGATACCATCATTACCAGTACCGTTACCCGGACCCCACATCTTGCCATTATTTTTTGATCTGTTTCCTTTCTTAAATTTGTTGCCGCTTCCATCCTGCGGTTTTACGTAATCAGGATCCTGACCATTTGGAATTCCATCTCCATCTGAATCGACAGCATTATCATTTATCCCGTCGCCATCAGCATCAACGAATCCTTTGGTACCGTCATTACCTTTTCTGAATTTGGCTCCATCATAATCTTCATCTCTGCCATTTGGAATTCCATCGCCGTCAGCATCAGGTGCATTGTCGTTATATCCATCACCATTGGCATCAACAAATCCATTAGAATGAACCTGGGCTTTGGTTTTAAGTTGGGTTTTTACTTGCTCTTTCAACTGAATTTTTTCCTGACTCTTCAGTTGTGTTTTAACCTGCTCTTTTTCCTGAACTTTGTTCTGGTTTTTTACAGGTTCATCCTGTGCAAATAAGCCAATTGAAAATACAGTAAGAACAATTACCGTAAGAACTGAAATCATTTTTACGTTTTTCATTTTACTACTCCTTTTGTTTAAGTTTTGATTGTTAATTAAGTTATGAATGACTTAGACAAGCGATGTGCCAGCGGAGAAAATGGGAAAAATTACTTTATACTAATGTTTTTTTATCGATCTTATAAAGTACTCGACCTTATGGACGATTAACCACGACCTTAAGGGCGTATTTGAATAGATTTCTAAAGAAAAAGTTGGAATCACATTTGCATAAGATGAATTTATAATTCAATAAAAGGGACAACTTAATTAATCAGGAACGATGAAGTTCAAATTAAAGCCAAAGTTCGTAATAATAATTTCCATTACTATTGGATTGGTAATGATTATCTCTGCTTACTTCGAGCTGAAGCAAAGCAAAGAAGAAATATTTCATCTTTTAAGCGAACAGGCAGAATCACTATCCGATGTAATAACCCAGAGTAGTATCAATACGCTGAACTCAAGTTTCGAAATTGAAGATTTAGTAATTGAAAGATTATTAAACAATGCACGAATGATCAGACGTCTTGATAGTTTGAATGCTCTGAATACTGCTACACTTATAAATTTCGGGAAAGAAAACGACTTATTCAGAAT
Source organism: bacterium BMS3Abin03 (assembly GCA_022340715.1). Lineage (GTDB taxonomy): Bacteria > Bacteroidota > Ignavibacteria > Ignavibacteriales > Ignavibacteriaceae > BMS3ABIN03. The sequence continues at coordinate 10,282 of JAJDNK010000059.1, forward strand.
CAATGTGTTTGATAAAGAAGGCAACCGAATCCTCTCAAACAGGATACCCACAAAAGATCATCCGCATCCAGAAGGAATTGTAAACAGGTATGAAGAATTAAAGCCAATTTTAAGCGGACAAACAAACGTATTAATAATCGGGTTAAAGCCTGCTTCATACAGCGATGAACAAAGATTTGCTGTGGCAATAAGCAGAGCACTTGACAAAGGGGCAATTGTCGTAAACCTTAACGCACAGGATTTTTTAGAATTCAGAAAAAGAATAGGGATTGGGAAAATTGTACAGGATATAAGTGATAATCCGGGAATAGAGTATATAGCTTTGCAGGACTCTCTTGGAATACTTGCCGCCAGCAGCTCTGTTAAACACATAAGTGCTATTGAATCTGATAATTTTCTACGTAAAGCAGTAGGTATTGACTCTACATTTACACGGGTAGTGTCGTTTAATAATTCTGATGTTTTCGAGGTCATAAAAAGTTTATACTTCGATGATGAATTCGTTGGAATTTTCCGAATCGGATTAACATTAGACGAAGTTCGTAGCGTTGAAAGCAGAATGATACGAAGAGTAATTATTATCTCGATAATACTTGCAGCAATAAGCATAATTGTACTCGGATTGATTTTCACAAATCAAAATCTTAAATCTTTATCAAATGAATTCGGTGGATTCAAATCATTTACAAATTCCTTGCTTGAAAATATGAAGGAAGCTGTTTTTGTTATTGATAAAAACTCAAGGATAACGCTTTTTAATAATTCCGCCAGAGAATTATTTGAAATAAAGAAAGATAATCTCGTGGGCGAAAAAATATCCGAATTGCAAGATTGTAATATTAGTTTCATACTTGATATGATTACAGATCAACAAACATTTAGAAGTATTGAAAAGACCTTAACCATAAGCAACGCTGTAAAGTATCTTACGATAAATATTACTCCCAATTATGATTTTATGAAAAACCTAGAGAGTTACACCATCGTTGCCAAAGATATTACAGAAGCAAAAAAGTTGGAAGAACAAAGAAAGAGAAACGAAAAACTTGTGGCAATGGGGGAATTAGCTTCCGGAGTTGCACATGAAATAAGAAATCCAATAAACTCAATTGGAATGATTGCGCAAAGACTAGCCAAAGAATTTGCGCCTTCTGAAGGAAAAGAGGAATACGCCACGATAACGAATCTTTTAAAGGATGAAGTGAATCGTATAAATAAAATCATCACACAATT
>JAJDNK010000097.1 GCA_022340715.1 bacterium BMS3Abin03
ATATATTCCTTCAAAAGTTTTACATCATGTAGATATAGAACCTAGACCTGCAGGCTACACAGCAAAACAAATAAAGTTTTTATTTAGTTCGGTATCTCAACAGGAGTTCCGGGTTAAGTTTAATCTTCCTGTCCCGACAGAATATTCATTACTATTAGACACACCTGTAATAACTGATCATCTTGAAAATCTGAAAACCAAAGTCAGGAATATTGAACTACTTAAACCGGAAGAACTAATTCATAATATTGGAAAACAGACAATTGATGAATATGAGGTTGAAAGTTTTGGTAAATTAAAAGTTAGTAAGCTTAAGGTTGAACGAATTGATAAGGCTCCGAAACTTTCTCAGGTAAAAGTACCCGAAATGGGCAAATACAAATCCACTATTTCAGCGGTTAAAATTAATGTTCTAAAACGAAGTGCTGTATCCAGAAGTCCCAGATTAGAGTTTAATATACCTTCTGTCTCGATTGGCAAATGCTATTTTGAACAAACCGAATCTGTGAAATACTATGATGGTGTGGAGAGAGAACTGACATCCGATAAAGCTGTAAAAACTGATTACCTGAAAAAACCAGGTGAAATAAAAGATGTTATTTCACTAGTACTTAAAAATACTTATAAGGTTGAATGGGAAAAGAGAAATGATAATCATATTATCCTATCAGAGACTGAGGATGAATGTGCTCACTTTTTAGCAGAAAATGAATATGCATTACTTGCTGAAGAACTGGGTATAGATAGAATAAAGGAATCGTTAGCAGCATTAAAATTTATATTAATGAGCAGAATAATTAATTCTGCATTAATTGTTTTACCCGGTGCTTCATTAGAGAATGAAAAGGATACATCAGGGATAGGAAATGATTCGGGTTGGTTAAATAAGTTAAAAAATCTTTGTCCTGAGTTACCAGTATCTGTTATTAAAGGTGAGGATGAAGAAAGAGCACAGTGCTGGAATAAATCAGCTTCCGTTTACTTAACGGATCAGAAGACTTTATTAAATGATTACCGATCTAAAATTTTAGCTCCAAATGATATGTCCCGTTTTGATTGCATGTTATTTGATGAAGTTCAATATTGGTTGAATGGAAGTGAAATATCAGAAGAATTCCTGATGCAGATTAAACCAAGAATGTTATGGGCACTTTCATCAGTTCTGGATAACAATTTCCTTTCAGATTTAAATAATCTTTTGGATATAAGCTGCCGAATACATTCTTATAAAACAAAAAGAATTTCGGATCTGGATGATGAACATCCTGATATTTCTTTCAGTGAATTCTGGCTTAACTTAGATGAACATCAGCAAGTTGAATATTACGAAACAGTAAAGCAGTGTCGTAAAGAATTGAAGAAAATTCTCGAGTCGGAAAATCCTTTCAGGTTCCAGGCCAACATTTATATGCTGCTTCATAAACTCTACCAGGTTGAGAATTTTGCACAAGGTTATGAAAGGAGTCCCAAAACAATTTTACTTCTGCAGCATCTTCAATCTATTGCCAGAAGCGGAAATAAAGTAATTATTTTATCTCAATATGATAAGCAAGGAACAAGAAAGATCGAGAAATTTTTGGAGCACAATAAAATAAATTATATCAATGCACCTTCAAGTCTATCCGGGGAAGAAATTAAAAAGGCTATTTACTTGTTTAAAAATAAACAAAGCATTACAGCTTTTCTAACGAACGTTAAGGAAAGCAGACTTAATTTCGAAGACATGCAAGTTCCATACATTATTAAATTTGATTCCTGGTGGAATCCTGCTTCAAACCTGCAAACAAAAAGTATGTTTCAACATAAGGAAAAAGCTGTACAAGGACATAAATCATTCGTATTCTTATACAAGGTCTATGGAGCGATAGATGAGCAGGTGAAGAGATTGTTGTCTGATAAAAACCTGATTAAGCAAAATATAATCAGTGCAATGTCCTTAAATGCACTGAATGATCTGATAAATGTTGATGAATGGTTGGAAATTTTCGGAATGCCGATAGAAAACAAGTCTTCAGACCGAAAGAAATTGATTGACTTAACAGTTGAAAAAATGAGGGGACTCTCACTTGCAGATTTCAGAGCAACTCTTTCGAGATTTTTCTTCTCGCTGGGTTATTCAAAAATTGATATACTGGAACATGAAAATTCAGCATCATTTGATATTACAGGGGAAGGTAAGAGCGGAGGCAAATCAGTTTACCTTTTCGGAAGAGTTTTTATCGAAGAAAATGTCTCTACTAAAGAGATAAAACAAACAGTATTTGATGCCTCTACTTCAAAGAACAACAATATTTTCATAATAACCAGAGGAAAATTTGAAGAGGGAAGTGAGAAGTATGAAAAGAATAATGTTATGCTTATTGATACTGATAAACTTGCGCAATTCCTGGTTAATATAAATATGATCCAGTATGAGGATTTGGAATCATCTGAGGAAGTTGGTGTAGATACGGAAGAAACCATGTCGGATGAGCCAGATTAATTCCTATTCCTGCTATCTTTTGTTTTACTAATTAATCATCCTCACAACTGCAGGAAAGATTTCCTGATTTTACTTTTTCAAATGCCTCTTTACCCTCATTGAAAGCAAAGTATGCAATTCCAAGTGAACCAATAATATCAAAATATGCTATGTTAAATAGCTCGTACAGACCGCTGGCGCCGAGCAAAATAAATGAAAGATAAAAACAGGTTTTTGTACAGTTTGCGTCTGCAATGATTGCATCGGATTTTAATTCTTTCCCAACTTTTAATTTTGAAGACATAAGCCAATACATTGTCATAATAGAAATAGAAGCGATAACAATTCCCGGAATTGTTGTTGTTGGTTTAACACCATTAATAATATTGAAAACCGATCCTATTATTAATCCTATCGTGAGAAGATAAAAAGAAGTTCCGGTTATTTTTAATGCTGTTTTTTCAAATGAATCGCGGCTTCGAACTTTCGAATATCTCATTCGCAAAATCATGTGCGCAATTCCAATTCCGGATATCACTTCAACAAAACTATCAACTCCGAAACCGAGTAAAGCAAGTGTTTCGTCTCCAGTGCCGAAGTAAACCGATATAATCCCTTCTACAATATTATAAAATATAGTTATTAGACTAAGAATAAATGCTTTTTTAATCAGATTATTCATAACACTAAGATACAAAAGGGAAAAGAAAAAATGGATTTTAAATTAGGTAATTATTAATTGTAATAACTTTATTGATCAAGTTATTAAACCAATCCGCCAAGGTTGAAAGGGAATAGAACAATATTTAATTCTCCAATGAAAAATTAAATGCGACTATTAATATCAAACTTAATAAAACAAATACAGGCGAAACTAATAATTATCTCAAAGAATTTCTTCTAGAATCTGAGATGCACTTCTAATACATTCCGTACAGGTTTTATTCAACAAGTCATTATCTTTAAAATATTTTTGTCCTTCTTCAGTTTGCAGATTACACCCCTTTAGAAGTTCGCTGCATTTATAAGTACCATGTTTTTCCTGAAACCTGTCCATTAATTCACGCGTTTTGGAATATATTTTCTCTGTTGTTGCATTATGGTCATTCTGAAACCTGCTGTACTTTAAACTAATTGCCATTATTCCTCCGGTTACAGCACCACAGATTTCCTGTTTTCTTCCCATCCCGGCACCAAAAGCCCATGCAACTTTCATTGCAGTACTTTTATCTATATCAATTTCATCGCTATGAGAAAATAATATGGATTGAGCACAATTATATCCCGATGTGAATTTTTGTATTGCTGCTTCAGTTTTGATGTTCATTTTCTTATCTCACTTTTGTAATTATTATTTTCAGATATAGCCAGTAACTTTTCTTATTTATCTAATTTCTGAATAACATTATCGATACTATTGTAATGAGCCTTCTTTAGTGAAGAATTAATATCAGGTAACTCATCATTAATTATTCTGCCAAGCTGTTCTTGTTTATTATTCAATTCGCTAATAAGTAAATCCAACCTCTTGATTTGTGAATCGGTTGGTTTACCCGAATAACCTAGAACAGCACCGTATATATCTCCGATTTTCTCACGCAGTCTTTCCTGGCCAGCTAATCTGCTTGCACTTGTAGAAGTTAACTCTTCGTGAAAATCATTAAGTCGCTCAGATAAATTAGTCAGAGTGTTTTTTAATTCATCTGAATCATTCAGACTTTTTATTCTTGATTTTACTGAATCGTTTAGTACATTTATCTTTTTATCGAGTGCAGCAAGACTTTCAAGTGCATCATAGGCTTTGGTAACAGTTTCATATTGAATTTTCCTGTCTTCAGTCGAGTACGGCAAATCCGGATCATTGATTAATGATATTTTCCCATTATAAGTTTTATCTCCCTTTACAATTTTAACAGTATACTCACCCGGAGGATAAGTCGGACCATACAATGCCGGGCCAAGAAGTCCAGGCGATCTTGGAACTTTAGGTGGATCTTTCCTGATTGACCAGGATACACGGTTTATACCTTTGTTTTTTCCAGCAGGAAGTTTTTTTATCAAGTTTCCGTCCGGATCATAAATCTCGATAAACATATCTCCAAAGATGTGTCGCTTCTTCTGATAATAAATTATCTGTGCATCCTCATCCGGATTTTGTCCAATGAATTGATCATCACCGGGGAATGTTTGCTGAGATCTCGGATTCCTAATTTTTGATGGTTTGCTCTTCAACACAACAAGTTCTGAATCCAGCATTGCCGGAGTTAATTCCCTTAAAGGCGTTATATCATCAACAATTAAAATTCCTCTTCCGTGTGTTGCAACCACAAGGTCAGATTCTATTGGATGAATTACCAGGTCACGTACAGAAACATTCGGTGTTTCTCCAGTAAACTGCCCCCAGGAATCACCACCGTCTATTGAAACGAAGAGCCCGAACTCAGTTCCGAGAAATAACAGATAGGGATTAACAATATCTTCTTTAATAACATGTGCATAACCTTTAATGTTTTCCAGTGACAGGGAAGTCCACGTTTTACCAAGGTCGGTAGTTTTATAAACATAGGTTTTCATATCACCGTTATAATGTCCATCAAAAGTTGCATAAGCAATGTTCTTATCGAAGTTACCTGAATTTACACTCGAACACCATGTATTAGCGGGTAATTCTTCAATATTTTCGACAACATTTTGCCAGCTCTTTCCACTATTTGTTGTGACCTGTAGATTACCATCATCAGTTCCTACCCAAATAATCTTATTATCAACAGGCGATTCACTTATCGTAAATATTGTACAATAATTTTCTGCAGTTGAATTATCAATTGTGAGTCCGCCGGATTCTTCCTGTTTTTGTTTTTCAGTATCGTTGGTTGTAAGGTCGGGTGAAATTCTTTCCCAGCTATCGCCTCTGTCTGTTGATTTAAATAGATATTCAGAACCGACGTACATAACTTTTTCTTGTGTGGGGCTAAAAGCAACAGGGGTATTCCAGTTAAATCGTAATTTTTTATTTGCCTCATCAGAGTATGGACGAATTTCTTTTACCTCACCGGAAGATTTATAATACCTTACAATATTTCCGCCTTGAGATTGCCAGTAAAGAATATCATCATCATACATATCGGGAAAAACATAAAAGCCATCACCATAACCAACATTTTCCCAATCGCTGTTTTCTACACCACCCGGATCCGATGATGGCGCGGACCAGGAACCATTATCCTGCAAACCTCCATAAACATTGTAAGGCTTATTGTTATCAACACTAACGTGGTAGAACTGCGCAACCGGTAAATTCGCAAATTGTCTCCAGGTACTTCCTCTATCAATTGAAGTATAAACTCCACCATCTGTTCCAAGGTACATCTGGTTGTTGTTACTTGGATTTATCCATAATGCATGAAGATCACTATGGACTCTTCCACCTTCAACATAAGGAGATGTAAATAACTTACCACCGTCAGCACTCATATATAAACTGAATCCAGGTTTATAAATTCTGTTTGTGTCAACAGGATCAGGGACTATCAGGGAAAAATAAAATGGGCGCTCAGCAACTCGCGAACTGATGTTTTCTTCTTCCCAGGTTTTTCCATTATCATCAGAACGTAAGAGAGCAGAATTTTTTGCTTCAACTAATGCATAAATTTTTTTCGGATAAACGGGTGAATATGCAACAGCAATTCTTCCAAGTTTACCTTCGGGCATACCATCTGTCATTTTTTCCCAATTAACTCCGCCGTCAGTGGTTTTAAATAATCCGCTTCCTGGTCCACCGGAATTAAACGTGTAACCTTTTCTTCTGAATTGCCACATTCCGGCAAATAAAGAATTATTATCCGAAGGATTCATTGTGAGATCGGCACAACCTGTGTTCTCATCTACGTATAGAATTTTATTCCAGGTTATTCCACCATCTGTTGTTTTATAAACGCCACGTTCTTCGTTGTTGTTCCACAAATGACCCAAAACCGCAACGTAAACGATATCCGAATTTTTTGGATCGATAATAATTTTGGCCATGTGTTCACTCTTTTCCAATCCTAGTAATTTCCAGTTATCTCCTCCATCAGTGGTTTTGTAAATTCCCGTTCCAACAGAAACACTGTTTCTTACCCATGTTTCTCCAGTTCCAACCCAAACTGTATCAGGGTGATTTTGATCTATGGTTACCGAACCAATGGATTGCGTATACTTATCGAATACAGGTTTAAATGTGGTGCCACCGTTTGTAGTTTTCCACAAACCGCCACCCGCTGAACCGACGTACAATATTCTTGCATCGCTGTTTACTGCATCAAGACAACTTATTCTTCCGCTTGTAACTGCGGGACCAATATGCCGCGATTTAAGTGAGCCAAAAATATCCTGGGATATATCTGATTTAGTTTGTGAGAAAAGAATGGAAGTAAAGGAAATAACTAAAATTAGTAATGATTTTTTCATATTCCCTCAGGGATGAATATCAAAATAATAAAAGTACGCAGATTAATTATAATTGGCCAAATTAATCTTCAATCATAATTAATCCTGAAACTACAGCGTACTGTTTTTCATGAGAATTTTTATTTGGAAAAAGAACTCATATCAAATAATGAATTATCGATATCATCATTGAAAGTAAATGAATCAAAAACAAACTGGGCAATTGTATTTCCTGAAACCTTACTTTCAATACTGAATGGCATAATCACACCTTCAACTGGTTTATAATTACTGTAGAATGATTCAACTTCCTGTTCTACACCCTGAACTTTGACTTTGGAAACAGTTTTAAGAACCACATAATTTTCTGCATCCATATAATTAGTGTAAACGTTACCGTTGGGTTTTGTAACTTTAATAAGATAAACTTTTTGACCTTCAAAATCGTCTGTACCCGTAAGCTCAAGTGTGTAACCTTTTTCTTTATAATTATAAAGCATACCATCAATATCTGCCTGGTCTTTTAATTGATCGAGTTCATCTTCAGTTGCATCACGTGGAATTGTATCACCCATAAAAGGATTTAACTGCCAACCTTTTTCTCCATCGTAAGCTGAAATGAATGTTAATCCCTGGAAAGTTCCTTCCATTCTTGTTTTATTAGGACGTTTTGAATAGCCTATGATAGGTATTTCAATATTTCCCTGAACTAATTTCCCTTTTGTAATAACAGTCTGAACCTGTGACAGCTTGTCCTGTCCGATTGTTTCAAAGTGTTTGGCTAAAATTTCATCAAGAGTCTGGGCATTGAGAGCGATTCCTGATATAACAAAAAAAGTTATGGATAGTAAATAAAATAATTTTTTCATTTAGGTATGTCTCCTCTTAAGTTGTTTTAAGTGTGAACTGCAAAATATAGAGTTTATCAGAATAAATAAAACCGGAGCTAAGAATAAGATTGGGAAATTGATAAATGCGGTTTTTAAATGATGAATGGCTGGAATAAATAAGAAAAAGTAATCATTCAGTCAAATAAGAAACAACAAATATCCCATAGCCGCGCCTCCAAGAACTATATAAGCCGAATTAATTTTCCTAAAAAACAAAATAGCTGCCGCACTTAACAAAACAATAATAGTAGTTCGCCAATTAATTTGTCCAGCTGGTAAGTCTATCAGGATTTCCGTTCCGAGTTTCACTGCAACAACGAACATAACTGCAAGTGCACTAGCGTTTACAGCATCAAGAAATTTGCTCATTAACTTTGAATTTCTTAAACGCGGTACAACAGGATTTACAATTAAAACAAAAATGAATGAGGGAAGAATTATTCCAAGAGTTGAAAGCAAAGCTCCGCTTACTCCTGCAATTTTATAACCAATAAATGTTGCCGATGAAAGTAAGGGTCCTGGGGTGAACTGTCCTACTGCGATTGCATCAAGTAATTCTTTTCTTGTCAGCCAGTTCAAACCCTGAACTAATTCTCCATCAAAATACGCTACAAGAACATATCCGCTTCCAAATAACACAGCTCCGATTTTTAAGCAAACCAGAAACAATTTAGTTAAAGAAATATCGGTTTTACCTGTTTCCTGTAATGTTTGTGTAAAAGGGAAGAGCAACATCAATACGAAAGGAGAAAACACATTTAAAGATTTAATTTTTTCTAAAGTGTGAATTAACAAGGCACCAAAGAAACCACAAATAAGAATTGTAAAGATTTCGTTTACTCCTAAAAAATTAATTAGTGCTGCAGCAACAGCAATAAAAATTAATTCCCATTTCCTCTTTCCTGAAGGTGCTGCATTAACAGCTTTCGATCCTAATTTAAAAACAGCATTCAGTATTATGATTATAACAGCAGGCTTGATTCCATAAAGAAAAGGTTGAACTACAGGTAAGTTCCCATATTGAACATAAAAGTATGCAAAAATTCCTGAGATTAAAACGGCGGGAAAAACAAAGCTTAAACCTGCAATGATAAGTCCCGGCACTTTAGCCCTGTGGAAGCCGCAATGAATTGCCATCTCTGTAGAATTTGGTCCGGGTATAAGATTGGTTACACCAATGAGATCAAGAAAATGCTGGTGAGTCATCCATTTTCTTTTTGTAACTATTTCATCTTCGAACATGGAGATGTGTGCTGCAGGTCCACCGAACGCAATAAGACCGAGCTTAAGAAATACAAATGAGATTTCTTTCAGGTGCTTCAATTAGTTGATTTCTTCTTTCCCGAAAGATAATGATCCAAAGAATATTTACCTGCACCTGCTATTAGCAAAATTATCGAACCTAAAAGCATAGCCCAGTCTGTTCTTGCTTCGTGTGCCATTTTCCAGAAACCTTCGTTCATTAAGATCGGAATTTTTGTTGAAGCGATTGCGACAAGCATTATAATCGCTAAGGGAATTGAGGCAAGTCTTGTTAACAAACCGGCAAGGATTAAAGCTCCGCAGCCTGCTTCGAAAGTCGGGACAAAATATCCTAAAAAATGTGGAAAGGGTAAACCAATTTTAGCGAACCTGCCTATACCAAGAGTATCCTGGAAAAGAAATTTCTGAATACCTTCAGAAAGAAAAACAAATCCTACAATTAGTCTTACTAATAAGAGCGAGATGTTTATTTTAGAGTTCTTCATAATTAAAAACTTGTACATATAAATTATTAATTAGCTCTACATAATACAGCTTTAATATAGTCATTCCAGCTTGTCCGGAATGGGATTAGCGAGGGTTTTATACACTTCTCAGATTCCCAACTTCCCCGACAACATCGGGGTCGTGGGAATGACTTCTTACATAACATCAATTACTTACTATTTCCTTTCGTAAAAACCTGGTTGCTGAACGGTGGAGTTTCCGGGATTTTTATCCGGTTAAACTCAAAATGATTTGCAAGGTGACATGCATTACAGGTTTTTGTTAATGATACAAAATAATTCTTAAAAGATTTCAGGTCTTTATTCTGAATGGCAGAATTCACACTATCGAGTGGAATATTTATCATCGATATCATCCTCGTTTCTTCTCTTTTGGTTTGATACTTCTCGAGATCATCAAACGATTCCTTGATTTCATTGATCTCGAAATCTGCAAGATCCCAGTTTTGGTTTATACCTGCAAACCAGAGCTTTGCATGATGAATTTGAATGTTACTCATGAATTCTCCGAAGCCCGGCTTGTATGAATCATCTACTTTTTTCTGCAGCTCACTCACTTCGTTTTGTAGTTGTGTTACCTTCTCTGAATTATCCGAACACGAATATAAAACCAAAATGCTGAGAGAAATAAAAATAAATTTTATCATCGTGGTATTCCTTAGTTTGTTGCCAACAATTGCAAACTAATACTGATATTAAGTATTATCAAGGGGGAATGATTGGAAGGAATGCAAGAATAAGTAAATTATCATTACCGGGTAGTCATGGTCATACTGTGAATGTATTTTAGGTTATCACACCCTTTTTATCTTGGCGTAGTCCGTGAACAGCATTCTGTAATGGGTTTTCCAACACAGCATTTATTGAGATGAGAATTTTATGATCAGTGAAATGTCCCGGTACCAAAATCATAAACTTCTTGTCTAATCCATTTGTATTCACCACTTACATTTTCGACTCCGAAGAAATCAAAAGTCTCGGGAATTCTATCACCCGCATCATTAAATAGAACTCT
>JAJDNK010000186.1 GCA_022340715.1 bacterium BMS3Abin03
TTCTTTATAATAAGCACTTCACTATTGCTGTTTACTTGCAGTGAAGATATGGGAAATAATCCTGTAGGCAATCAACCGCCGGAAACAGGTTTATTTTTGTATCCTGATTCTACTATAAGTAAACAGCCAAGCAGACTGCACGTTCATTGGTGGGGTGACGATAAAGATGGTACAATTTTAGGTTTTTATTTTAAATGGGAAGGTATTGATTCTGTTTGGAAATTTACTACGTCGAACGATAGCATATTTGCTTTACCCATTGGTTCTTCCGACACTACCTACGATTTTCTTGTTTCAGCAGTTGATGCAGAAGGAAACGGGAAATATGATAATCAGGTAATTCAAAATGGAATATCATATAACGGTGAGCCATTTATAGATGCTAATAAAAATGGCATTTATGACGAAGGAGAAAAATATTATGATATAGGTTTGATCGATCCAACTCCATCAAATCTGAATTTCCCGATTAAAAATACTCCGCCCGTAACCGAATGGGATGATCTAACCGTATTACCGGATACTTCATTCCCGGTTATGACTTTTAAATGGAATGCTGATGATCTTGATGGCGCTGAAACTATTCAATCAATTAATATTTCTTTAAATGATACAACAAATTATGTTTCTTTGACTGGGTCAGTACGATTAGTAACGCTAAGAGTTAAAAATTATAATGCTTCATCTCCTGAAATGGAAATATTAATAAACGGATCTGATCAGAATATTTATCCCGAGGTGTTGCAGGGTTTAAAACTTAATGCTGATAACAAATTTTATGTTCAGGCAGTTGATCTTTCTGGTGCATCATCAAAAATCATAATGTTGCCGGATACTGGAAAAACCTGGTATGTTAAAAAACCTAAAGGTAAATTGCTAATATTCGATGATTTCTCAGGTAGTTCATCTGATCAGGAAGCAACTAATTTTTACAGGAATATATTCAGCACAATTGGTGGTGGTTCTCTTGCCGGTAAATTCGATGAATATGATCTCGCTAAACAACCGCTTCCGTTCCAGAATGTAACGCTCCTTGAAACTATGAAGCTTTTCAAGTATGCATACTGGTATTCGGTTTCTAATCCCAGTCTTAATTTACTTAATATCATTACGAATAAATATTTACAGCAAGGTGGCAAGATTGCATTTTCAATGACTTTTCAGGATTCAAGTGCATCATTTGCATTTGATCTATCAACACTTCAGGGATTTATTCCGATAGATTCTGTAAGCAAAAAGATTTCGCAGGGTTTTTTATTACCCGGTGCTGATATTTTACCTTCTTCCACAGCAGTTGATTATAAACCTTTAAAAACAACAGTAACTATTTCCTATGTAAGAACCTTTGTACCGAATGCAACAGTAGCAACAGAATTGTACGAACTTTCAAATTCGCAAATTTCCGGTAACGTAGGATTTATAACAAAAGATAAGACCCGCTTCTTCATTGGAATGCCATTGCATCAATGTAACGGTGGAGATCAAAATGTTGATGATTTATTGGAGAAAGTTTTCATTCAGGAGTTTGGTTTAACACCATGAAAAAGTTTTTCATCATATTCTTGTTTTTCTGCGGATTCTCATTTGCTCAGCAAACAGGTAATCTTGAAGGTGTTGTGAAAGATGCTAAAACAGGTGAGCTTCTTCCGGGTGTAAATATTATCTTAAAAGGAACATACTACGGGGCTGCAACAAACACTGATGGTAAGTTTCGCATAAACAATATTACTGTGGGAGACTATAATGTTGTAGTTTCACTAATTGGATATAAGCCCACGGAATATACGGCAATCAGTATTGAGGCAAATAGAACAAAATCGCTTGAGGTAAATTTAGAAGAGACTGTTTTAACACTGGAACAGGACGTTGTTGTAATTGGTGATAAACCTTTAATGGATGTTGAGGAAACTCAGAGTAAAAGAACAGTCAGCAGGGAAGATATCGATGTTGCGGTAGTGGAAGATATTCAGAATATTGTTTCTCAGCAGGCAGGTGTTATAGAATCGGATAAGGAAATTCATATCCGCGGTGGCAGATCTTATGAAAATGCATTTTTACTGGATGGTGTTTCAGTACAGGATCCGCTTGCGGGAACCGGATTCGGATTACAGTTAAGTGCTAATGCTATAGAGGAAGTTGAAGTTATAACAGGTGGCTTCAATGCAGAATACGGACAAGCTACTTCAGGTGTGGTTAATGTAAAAACAAGAGAGGGCAGCGATAGATATAGTGGTTCCATTTCTTATAAGAAAGATAATTTTGGCAACCGGAGTTCTTATCATGTTTTTAATGTAGATGTCCTGGAAGCAAACCTAAGCGGTCCCGAACCGTTAACAGGGGTTATCCTGCCGGTGCTAGGACTAAATATTCCCGGTGATCTCACTTTCTTTTCGAGCTTTTATATGGGGCTTAGTGATGGTATCACCCAGGGTTACTATAAGCCAACTGCAAGTCAACTTTATTCATCTACATTTCATGGAACTGAATTTGCTCCGCGTGAAGAGAATAGTTGGTTCTGGTTATTAAAGTTTACTTATAAGTGGTCACCTACTTTTAAAATCGGATATTCTTTTAACCAATCTGTGAACATAAACCAGAATTCACAATCACTTCAAACAAACCTCGAATATGTTGAACCTTCTCCTGGTTATCAATATACATTTCAGAATATTCTTGATAATGCAAATACATTTACCCATAATAATATTTATCATAATATCAACATTACACACACTCTTAATCCCAGTACATTTTATGAGCTTAAATTAAACTATTTCTTTACAAATCTTCGGGCCGATGCAAACGGATTACCCTGGTATGATTATAATGAACCAAAGGACTTTGTTAACTTTCCTATTCAATATTACAACGAGAACAGAGATACGGTTGGTGTAATTCCCGGGGATGGATTCTGGGATGTCGGAAATCAGAGTACGTATAGAGATCATTATGTTGAAGAGTATTCGTTTAAGGGGGATCTCACAAGTTTCTTTGATGAAAAAAATAAATTTAAAGCAGGCTTCGATTTCAGATTTCAACAAATGCAGATGCTGGATATATACAGACCATGGATTGGTGATTTAGGTTTGAACAATGATATCTACAAAGTAAATCCTGCACTTGGTTCATTTTATGCTCAGGATAATATTAATTTCGGCGGGATGATTTTGAATTTTGGTTTAAGATTAGACTACTGGTTTCCCGGGAAGTATGTAGACGATGCAGTCGAAAATCCCGATGTTATTACAATTCCCGATGAAATTAGAAAAAGATATAGAGAAGATTCATTTGGATGGTTTGGTAACAGAAGATTTAAAGCAAGATTAAGTCCACGACTTGGTATTTCTCATCCGGTTTCTGATAACCAAACGTTGTTTTTTTCATACGGACATTTTAGCAAATGGCCTAGACCGCAATTTGTGTATGCAAAACTGGATCCAGTAAATGCTCAGTCTTCTTTTCAAAAATTTGGTAATCCGGATTTGAATCCTGAAACAACTGTGGCTTACGAACTTGGAGTAAAAACACAATTTACACCGGATGATGTTTTGACTATAACAGCATACTATAAAGATATATTCGATTATGTCAGTACTAGGACTGCGAAAATAACTTCTACTCGTTTAACTGGCTCCAGTTTTATTACTTATGTTAATACAGATTATGCCCGTTCAAGAGGATTGGAATTCGAGTTTAAAAAAAGATTGGGATCCTGGTTTAATGGAATTGCATCGTTTACTTATGCAATAGTAACCGGTAAAAGTTCTTCTGCAGATGAAGGAGTTTTAATTCTACAGGGTGATCTTCAGGAGACTACAAAGGAAGAATACATGTCCTGGGATAAACCGATTACTGCTTCAGTATCCGGGAATTTTTATTTAGAACCGGGAAGTTTTGGAATGGGTGAAGGTTTACTTGATGATTGGAGTTTATACATCAGGGCATTTTTCCAGTCCGGGAAAAGATATACGCCGGCAGTGTTTACGGGTTTAATTGATCAGCAGGGAAGAAAAGAATACGAATATGTTAAGGGTGAAAGGTATGGCGAAATAGGAGATAATTGGTTTTATATTGACCTGAATTTTGAAAAGTATTTCAGAATTGGAAATAACACTTTTTCATTCTTTATAGAAGTGAATAATCTGCTTGATAATAAAAACTCTGCAATAATTAATCCTGTAACAGGAAAAGCTTATGAATATGGTGATGATGTTCCCGGAGGTTGGAACGATCCTCGTTACCCGGATTTACAAGCACCGATTTCTCCATATCCTCTAAATCCAGCTAGGTATCTTACAAGAAGAAATGTAAAGTTCGGAGTATCATTTAAATTTTAATGAAGAAATTATCTCTCATATTGTTATTATTATTATTTACTACAAGTAATTACGCACAATTGTTTCCAACCCTCGGTGGACAACGAGCGGGAATTTCAACTGCACAATTTCTTAAGATTGGAGTTGGAGGAAGAGCATCCGCTATGGGCGATGCTTTCATAGCAATTTCAAATGATGCATCTGCACTTTATTGGAATCCCGCCGGACTCGTTCAGTTTGATGAAGATGAAATAATTTTTAGTCACAATCAGTGGGTTGTTGATATCAATCATGAATTTCTTGGTGGTGTATATCATTTTGCAGGAAATTATGCAGTAGGACTCGCAATAACATCTTTGCATATGGAGGATATGCCGGTTACAACTGAATTCGCTCCACGTGGAAACGGACAGTATTTCGGTTTTGGTGATATTGCATTAGGATTAACTTATTCGCAAAAGATGACCGACAAATTCAGCTTTGGTGCTACTGTAAGATATATCGAAGAAACTTTGGATAAGTTAAAAATGCGTGGGGTAATGATTGATTTAGGTACATACTATTGGACCGGGCTTGGATCAACAAGATTTGCAGTGGTAGTCTCAAACTTCGGAGCTGAATTGGCACCGGATGGTGATGTTGTATTGGTAGGTAATAGAAAGAAATCGGAGTGGCAGTCATTCGCGCCCCCAACTATGTTCAGAATCGGATTTGCATTTGAACCATATGAATCTCAGGAGCATACAGTTACTACATCAATTCAGCTTAATCACCCAAATGATAACAGTGAAAATGTTTCGTTGGGAGCAGAGTACATCTGGAATAAAATATTTTATGTACGCGGTGGATATAAATTTAATGTTGATGAACAGAATTATTCATTTGGAGCAGGATTGAAAGTACCGATTAGTATATCGCAATTCACTTTGGATTACTCATTTTCGAATTTTGAAAGATTAGGATCTGCACATAGATTCTCAATTATATTAGGCTTTTAATGAAGATTAGAAAAAATATACAACCTTATATTCTATTACTACTTATGGTGCTTACATTAAGTTGTGGTGAAAAGTTTGACCTCAATAATATTGATGCAGAAAATAGTAATGTAAATATTACCGGAGATACACTTTATATTCCTGTTAATCCTGCCTGGAAAGGTTTTAATAAACCTCAGGATATAATGATTGGTAGAGAACCATTTATATATGTAGCTGACACGGAAAATGACCGGATTGTTATGCTTAATCTTGATGGACAGATTCTGGGAGCAAGAAACATTAAAAAACCTGTGGCCATAGCACAGGATTATAGGCTTAATCTTATTGTATGTGCAGGATTTGATACCCTTGGACAAAGCTTTAGTGCGGTTTACAAAATAGATATGGTCTCTGTTAACCATCAGATAGGCTCGGCACCTGTTAAAAGATTATTACCTCAACTATCAGATCTTTCGCAACCTCAAAGAGAATATACCGGAGTTGCGGTATTTTATGATAATACGTTTTTAATATCCAGAAGGGGACCAAACAACTCTAACCTGATTGACCCCGATAATGCAATACTGATATTTGTACAAAAGAAATTATCTAATAATTCTACTAGAGATTCTCTTGTTGGTCGAGTCGCGTTAATTGATCCGACCGGAACCGGGATAATGTCGGCAAATAAAATCAGTTCACTTACATCTTACGGCAATAGAAGTTATGACCTTGTTTTGACTTTGATCGGTGATAACAGTTTTAAAGTACAACCTCTGAAATATATTATGACCCAGGATTTTACGGGATACCAGATTTTGTACTCGCCTCTATCCAACAATATTATGACACCTAATGTATTTGATCAACCGGAAGGGGTAACAGTTGATAATGCCAGCAATATTTATGTTGTTGATGCAGAAAAAGACAGTGTTTTTAAATTTAATTCATTTGGTGATGAGCTTAATTCATTTGGAGGACCGGATGTATTCGATCAGCCGCATGGAGTTGCTTTCTTTGATAAGATACTATATGTAGCTGATACAGGTAACGACAGAATTTTAAGATTTATACTTTCAACAGAGATACAATGAAAAATTTCACGCAACTTCTTACTCTTATCTTTTTCTTAAATATTTTCATCAGTGCTCAAACAGCAGTATCAATATCTCATTTGGAAATAAATGATGCATCCGGTATTCCTTTAGGTATAGATTCGCTTTTTACTGTTAATGGTATTGTTACAGCATCAAATCAATTTGGCAATTATGGGCCCGGAGCTATTCAGGATGAAACAGCTGGTGTTTGTGTTTATGGTAGTGGATTTCCCAATAATGTAAATATCGGGGATTCTGTAACAGTAACAGCAGTTCTTACACAATATAACGGATTGGCAGAATTGAGTTTTAATGAACTTGGTGCTTCTGTAGTTATTCATTCAAATGGATATGAGACAGAACCACAAATAATTACACTTAATGATGTAGCAAATCAGCAGTGGAACGGGTTTGAAGAATATGAAGGAAAACTAGTAAGAATTAATAATGTAACTATTAGTGGAAGTGGAAATTTCCAAGGTGGTACAAGTGGATCAAATTACACTATTTCCGATGCTACAGGTATTTTAACAGATGGACTAAGAATCGATGCAGATGTAACTTCCATTGTTGGTCAACCTATTCCATCAGGTGCTATAGATATTATTGGTATACTTCAACAATTTCAGTATGGTCCCCCATATAATAGTGGTTATCAATTACTTCCAAGATTCATATCTGATTTAGTATATGACGGCTCTCCATTAATTTTAAATCCGGTGTTGGCAGCAGATATTGATACGAGCTCTTTTAGAGTTTACTTTAATACAGCGAGGAATGGTAACAGCCAGGTTAAATACGGATTAACACCATCGCTTGAACTTGATTCTGTTGTTGTTGAAGAAGATACTACAATGCATGTAGTTCCAATTACTGGATTAGAAGGTTCTACTCTGTATTATTATCGTGCTTATTCAACAAATTCTGTTGGAACAAGTGAAAGCTCTTTACAAACTGTTTCTACATCATCTTCGAATCCAACTATCGGTACGATAAATGTCTATTTCAATTTTCCTGTTGATACTTCTGTTGCTATTCCCGGTAATGCTGCCCATGGAAATGTGGATTTTGAACAAAAACTTATCGAAAGAATTAACCAAGCAAACTATTCAATCGATATGGCTGTTTATAGCTTTTTCGGCATGCCTAATGTTGCGGATGCTTTGGTAACCGCAAATAATAGTCGTGGCGTAAAAGTAAGAGTTGTTTACGAAAACAGGGATACACAAAATAGTATGCAAACTCTTATAAATGCAGGTATACCTGTAATTAAAAGAACTGCATCATTAGATGGAATTATGCACAATAAGTTTTTTATTTTTGATGCAAGAGATACAATAGATACAAATGATTGGCTGTGGACAGGTTCCTGGAATGTTACTTCGCTTGAACTTACCTGGAAGAATAATGTTGTTGAAATTAATGATCCAACTATTACTTCTGCATATCAATTAGAGTTTGAAGAAATGTGGGGAAGCACCACCGATGTACCGAATTCATCAAACGCAAAATTTGGATCGCAAAAAACCGATAACACACCTCATTCATTCAATATCAGTGGTAGAAACGTTAGACTATATTTTAGTCCTTCCGACGGTACAACTGCTAAAATCGTAAATGTAATTAACAGTGCCGGTAATGATATTTATTTTGCTAACTATGCATTTACACGTTCTGATATTGCCGATGCAATGCACAGCCGGTTTAATTCCGGTGTGTCAATTATCAGGGGTATAATAGATCAGATTAATACTTCCGGTAGTGAGTACAATTACCTGAGTACTTTTGCAGATATGTTTTCTGCTACCGGGAATACTCAGCATCACAAATATGGTTTGGTTGACGCATCGATGTGGGATAGTGATCCAACTACGATAACAGGTTCCCAGAACTGGTCCAATGCTGGAGAAAATGACAATGATGAAAATACTCTGATTATTCACGATGTTTATATTGCCAACCAGTTTATGCAGGAATTTAAGAAAAGATATAATGAAGCTGGAGGAATGGGAACATTTATTATACCGGTTACCGATGTTGAAAATAAATCAGAATTTCCGATGCACTTTTCTTTATATCAGAATTACCCTAATCCTTTTAATCCGGTTACAACTATAAAATTTACTGTTCCAAATTCGCAAAAGGTAACGCTTGTTGTTTATGATATGCTCGGTAGAGAAGTAAAAACTTTGTATAACGATGTTGCTCCTGCTGGTATTGTAACAGTCGATTTCAATGCAGAAAATCTTGCTAGTGGAGTCTATATTTATCAACTTCAGGCAGGTTCATTTATAGCTTCAAAGAAACTCATTGTCCTGAAGTAATTCTTAATTTTTGGATTAGGTGAAATCTCAAGATTTATCTTTCCTATTAACAGGGGAAATACGTGAAAAGTTTGTAAAAAATCGCCTCAATCTTTAATTTTAATCTTCTGAAATTTAAAAATTCAAGGAAAATAATGGCTGAAAAAAAAGGGAAAATAATACAAGTAATAGGTCCTGTTGTCGATATAGAATTTGATGAAGGACACCTGCCGGAAATATATCACGCTATCAGAATTCCCAGAACAACCACCGAAGGGGTTAAAGATGAATTGATTGTAGAAGTACAGCAGCATCTTGGTGAGGATAGAGTTCGTTCAATCGCAATGGATAGTACGGATGGATTAGTGAGGGGAATGGATGCGTTCGATACAGGTCAACCGATCTCAATCCCTGTTGGACCGGAAACTCTCGGCAGGTTAATTAATGTCATTGGAAAAGGAATCGATGGCTTAGGTGAAATTAAAACAAAAAAGAAATATCCCATTCATCGTGATGCACCTGCGTTTAAAAACCTTTCTACAAAATCAGAAATGTTTGAATCGGGAATAAAGGTTATCGATCTGATTGAACCTTATACAAGAGGCGGAAAAACTGGCTTGTTTGGAGGTGCAGGTGTAGGTAAAACGGTTATAATCCAGGAATTGATTCACAATATTGCTCGACAACATGGTGGCTATTCAGTATTTGCGGGTGTAGGCGAACGTACACGTGAAGGCAATGACTTATGGCTGGAAATGAAAGAATCCGGTGTATTGCCCAAGACTTCACTCGTATTCGGGCAGATGAATGAACCGCCGGGGGCACGATTAAGGGTTGGATTAACAGGTTTAACGATTGCCGAATATTTTCGTGATGAAGAAGGCAGAGATATCCTATTATTTATCGATAATATATTCAGGTTTACACAAGCTGGTTCTGAAGTTAGTGCTTTACTTGGAAGAATGCCTTCTGCTGTTGGTTACCAGCCTAATCTCGCAACTGAAATGGGAGCCCTACAGGAAAGGATTACTTCAACCGATAAAGGATCTATTACATCCGTCCAGGCAATTTATGTACCTGCAGATGACTTAACCGATCCTGCACCTGCTGCTGTATTTTCTCACCTCGATGCTACTACAGTATTAAGCAGACAGATTTCTGAACTCGGAATATATCCCGCTGTCGATCCGCTAGACTCGACTTCCCGTATTTTAGAGCCTGGGGTTTTGGGACAGTTACATTATGATGTAGCAAAAAACTGTAAAGAAATTCTTCAGCATTATAAAGATTTGCAGGATATAATAAATATTCTTGGTATGGATGAACTTTCAGATGAAGATAAAATTATTGTAAGACGCGCTCGCAGAATTCAAAGATTCTTGAGTCAGCCGTTTTTCGTGGCAGAGCAGTTTACAGGTGTTGAAGGAAAATATGTTAAGCTTGAAGATACTATCCGCGGTTTTAAAGGAATCATTGATGGTAAATACGATGAACTTCCCGAATCTGCATTTTTGTATGTAGGTACAATCGAAGAAGCAGTAGAAAAAGCTAAAAAGATGGCTTAAGTTATGGATAGCATCAGTTTGGAAATACTCACTCCTGAGAAACCTATATTCAATGAGAAAGTTGAATCCGTTACAGTACCGGGAACCAAAGGTAGTTTCCAGGTTTTAAAAGATCATGCTCCTTTGATGAGCACAATTGATATTGGTGTAGTTGCTTTGAAAATTAAAGATCAAACTAGTTATTTTACTACAGGCGGGGGAACAATAGAGGTTAAGAAAAATAAAATTACAATCCTTGCAGACTCGATGGAGAAGGTTGAAGATATTGATGTTGATCGTGCACAGCAAGCCAAAGAAAGAGCGGAAGAGAGGATACGAAATAAAAAAGATTCGGATGTTGATGAAGCTAAAGCCGAATCAGCTTTGAAGAGAGCGATCAATAGGATTAATGCTAAAGAAAAATATTTATAGGAGACTATTAATCTTGCTTATGGAAATTTCTCATTAAGTTAATAGATTAATTATTATTTATATACCCATCTCCCAAGACAATTGCTTTTACTGTAAGAGCCTTTTCAAGCTGATCGAAATGATTTAACAGGAATTTTAATCTCTTATTTTCTTCTTTTAAAGTAATTATTTCAACCTGCTGTTCAACAGTAAGACCGGATTTTTCAGCAACTTTAAAAGATTTTTGTGGTGTAAGTTCAAACTTATTCCAGAAAGAATCTTCCAGATTATAATTAATCTTATCCAGTAAACCATTAAAAGTAGTTTTTAACTCATCGAGTAATTTCATATCGAATCTTTTGGTAATATCACTAAATTCTTCAACTTCAGCAATATAATAACCATCTGTATGTAACCTAACATCGAGTCTTTTAAACCTGTATTTCCCGGTTACGACAATATCCATCTCACCATTGGAAAATTTCTTCAGCACTTTTAATACATCGACATAAACACCAACTTCGGAGATTTCATTATTAATTTCTGCAACTATCCCAAACCCGGTATTCGCTGAAAGTGCTTTATTCACCATTTTCTTATATCTATCCTCAAAAATATGCAGAGGATAGCTGGATTGAGGGAATACTATTAGATTAAGTGGGAATATTGGTATTATCATATAATTGAACTTTTAATTTAAAATATAACAACATTTATACCCTAAAAAAAAGGGAGACAATCGTAAATGATCGCTCCCAGTTTTTCATAATGATAATTTATCGGGTTATGTTACTTCTTTAAATCTTTTACCTACTTCTTCCCAGTTCACAACATTCCACCAGTTTTCAATATACTCCGGTCTCTTGTTCTGGTATTTTAGATAGTAAGCGTGTTCCCAAACATCAAGTCCAAGTATAGGTGTACCTTTAAGCTCTGAAACGTCCATAACCGGATTATCCTGGTTTGGTGTAGAACCAACAGCAAGCTTCCCGTTCTGAGCAACTAACCAGGCCCAGCCCGAACCGAATCGCGTAGCAGCTGCATTACTGAATTGTTCTTTGAACTTATCAAAAGAACCGAAAGCATCTTTTACAGCATTTGCAAGATCACCTTCCGGTTGACCTCCACCGCCTTTTTTCATCACTGTCCAGAATAGTGAGTGGTTAAAATGACCGCCGCCGTTATTCCTGACCGCTGTTGGATGCTTGGAAACATTCTTTAGTAAATCTTCCAGTGATTTCCCGGCTAAATCAGTTCCTTCTAAAGCACCGTTTAATTTAGTTACATAACCATTATGATGTTTAGAATGATGTATTTCCATTGTCAACTTATCTATATATGGTTCTAAAGCATCATGTGCATAAGGTAATGCTGGCAATTCAAATTTTCCCATTGTTATCTCCTAACTTTTTATATTTTTATATAAAGTGGAATTAAACTCCAAAGGAGTCTCCACAACCACATGTTTTTTTTGCATTTGGATTATTAAAAACAAATCCCTTACCATTAAGTCCATCACTGAAATCCAGTTTAGTTCCGGATAAGTAGAACAAACTTTTTCCATCAACATAAAGTTTAACCAAATCGGAATTGATGATTGTATCACCTTCTTTATTCTCGGCATCAAAACCTAGCTGGTATGTTAAACCTGAACATCCACCGCCTTTTACACCGACTCTTAATCCATAATTTTCCGGGATTTTATTTTCATCCATAATCTTTTTTATTTCTTTTTGAGCTTTTTCTGTTACTGTAATTTCAGCAGTGTTATTTGTCTCAGTCATCTTTTTTTCATCCTTTCTTAAAAATCAAGATCGTTATTCTTTAGAATGGATCGCCAGGTTCCGTTGTTGCAAATTCTGGGTAATTAACTTTCCAGCCGATTTTGTTAACTTTAATAAATATCCCTTTGGATTCCCAATCACTTGCAATCATTTTTGCAAGCTTATCGGCTTCAGTGTAACTAACAATAATGTCTTTCTTTTCCAGGAAGCTTCTGATACCATATTGCAAATCCCTGAAAAAGAAATTTGAATTATGAAACATCGGGAACTTTGCTTTTAAAAAAGTAAGTAAAGAATCGTTTTCTTTTCTCAGTAAATCAAGATGTTTTGAATAATTTTTATTCATTGTCTCCTCTGTTTGACTATTGAAAAAATTAAATGTTCATTATAAAATTTGTTTCAGTGATGTTTCCTGAAACATAATATCAATTTTTCTTTGAATTTCCACTAATGGATCTCTTATTTTACAGCAATCAACCAAAGTGCAATTAGATGTGTCTCCACCTTCCAGCATACACTCTGTAAGCTTATAATTCGTCTCAACTGCCTTTATGATATCAATTAAAGATATCTCGTCAGGATTTTTATTTAATTTATAACCGCCTTTAACACCCTGAAACGAAATTACAATATTGTTCTTCGCTAAGTTCTGTAAAATTTTTGCAACAAGCTGAAATGGAATTTTATAATTATCAGCAATTTCTTTTGCAGTTGGATACTCATTGCCGGAATGCGAAGCAAGATAAATTGTTGCCATAAATGCATATTCAGCTTTTTTTGATAACTTTAACATCTTAAATAAGACTTAAATGGTCGGACATAACTTAAATAATTAATCTGGTAATCTCAATATATTTGTGCGTTAGATCAAAATCCCAGAATAGTTATTGAATTCTTAGCAAAATCTATTATTGGGGAGAAATAAATACCAAATATCAGTATTGGAGCAGCTAATAAAATCATTACAATTCCATTTGCCAGTTTGATAGGAATAATCGGTTTCTCTTTTTCAACATCAACTAAGTACATATTTTTAAGTACACGAATGTAATAGTAAAGAGATACAACTGTATTCAACAGTGCAATTACTGCAACTGCAACCATTCGAGCATCAATTAAAGCGATGAACAACATTACTTTCGCAATGAACCCAGCTGTTGGCGGAAGACCAACTAATGAAACAAGAAAGATTGCAAAAATAATTCCCAGGAATGGCATCCGTCTACCAAGCCCTCTATAGTCGTCAATATTTTCACTACCGATTTTATTTGATATTACCATCACAACAAAGAAAGCTCCAAGATTCATCAAAGCATAAACTATGAAGTAAACCATAATTGCGTTTATTCCGGCGTTAGACATCACGGCCAAACCGAGAAGCATATATCCGGCATGTGCAATACTTGAATAAGCAAGCATTCGTTTTAAATTATCCTGCCAGAGAGCAGCAAAATTTCCTAGAGTCATAGTAAGAATGGAAAGTAAAACGATGATACTTTTCCAATCTATAATATTTAATAATATCCAATAACCGCTTGAATCGGTAGAGCCAACAAAAGTAATTTTGATAAATCTTATCAAAACAGCAAATCCTGCAGCTTTGCTTGCTACTGAAAGATAAGCGGTAATCGGAATGGGCGCACCTTCATAAACATCCGGCGTCCAGAAATGAAATGGAGCAGCGGAAATCTTAAATCCAAATCCGACTAAAATGAACAAACCTGCAATCAGAAAAGTTATATAAGGAAAATTCTGAACCTGGATAAGAGTATTTATTTCATAAAGATTTGTACTGCCGGTTAAACCGTAAACTAGTGAAATACCAAACAACATAATACCGGATGATACTCCACCATAGATTACGTACTTTAAAGAAGCTTCACTATTTCGTATTGTATTCTTAACAAAGCCAGCTAAAACGTATGAAGATAATGATAAGAGTTCAATAGATAAATAAATCAATATCAAATCCGAAGCAGAACTCATCAGAAACATTCCGAGTATCATTCCAAACAAGAGAGTATAATACTCTCCATGTCTTTCTTCATTGGAATTTACTTCAGATGAGAGCATAGAGAATATAACAACAATAAATGATGCAAGAAGTACTACTATTTTAAAGTAGGAACTAAAATTATCAACTACTACCATTCCATATTTTAAGGAAGTTTTAAATGTAGTTACAGCAGTTCCAAATTGATTGATTACAAAATAACCTGCCACAACTATTCCTATTAGAGAAATATACGGCAGTAATTTCTTTTTGGATGAAAAGATTAGATCAAACAGAACAATGATTACAAGTGTCGCTGAAATAACAAGTTCTGGTTTAATGAAAGCTAAATCCGATATGAAATTATTTATATTCAAAATTTTTCAGGAAACATTAATTATTAAAAAACATTTATGGAACTATAATAAACCTGGATATTTTGCATAAACTGGACCATCGAGTTAACCGAAGTATTCATTAAATCGAGCATTGCAGAGGGATAAACACCCAGGAAGATTACAATTGCACTTAAAGGTATGAACATAGCGTATTCTCTAAAGTTCAGATCTTTAAGTCCTGACCATTTTTCATTTAGTTTACCCAAATAAACACGCTGCAAAGTCCACAACATATATCCTGCACCCAGCACAATTCCAAGAGTAGAAACAATAGTAACGACTCTTATTAATCTTACACCGAAAGCTCCGAGGAAAACAAATGCTTCAGAAATAAATCCGCTTAAACCAGGCAATCCGATCGCGGCAAAAAATGCGACAGTAACAAATCCTGTATAGACCGGCATCTGAACTGCAAGACCGCCGAAGCCATCGATCTCTCTTGTATGAGCGCGGTCGTATATAACTCCGACTATAAGGAAGAGCATTGCCGTGATTGTACCGTGATTGAACATTTGAAGTATAGCTCCTGAAATTCCCATAGTGTTAAGAGCCGCCATTCCAAGAAGCACATAACCCATATGCGATACAGATGAGTAAGCAATAAGCTTTTTGAAATCTCTTTGAGCCATAGCACAGAACGCACCGTAGATAATGTTTATCATTCCAAATAGGGCAATGTACCAGACAAGCTGTTTCGTAATTTCTGGGAAAATAGGAAAGCTTACCCTAAGTATTCCATAAGTACCCATTTTCAGCAATACGCCAGCAAGTATTACAGAAATAGGAGTAGGTGCTTCAACGTGAGCATCGGGAAGCCACGTGTGGAACGGGAACATAGGTATCTTAATAGCGAAGCCTGCAAACAACGCAATGTAAGCTGCAAACCTAAGGTTTGCCGGATTCAATGCTGATAGAATTCCTGTCGCTGTTGCGTTATTTGGATCCATCATTGCAAGCAGGTTGAATGTAAATGCTTTTGTCCCGTCGGCCATAGGTTCTGTTGTGCTGAAGTATAGTCCGATCATTACAATGAGGATAAAAATACTGCCAAGCAAAGTATAGAGGAAAAACTTAATCGCTGCATATTCTCTTCTAGGTCCTCCCCAGATTCCAATTAAGAAATACATCGGGAGAAGCATCAGTTCCCAGAAAATATAGAACAGGAAAAAATCTAAGGAGACAAACACACCCATCATCCCGGTATCTAACAATAGAAAGAGAGCGAAATATCCTTTAAGAGATTTGTTGATATTCCAGGAAGAAAGTGTTGCAATGAATGTAACGATAGCAGTAAGCAATACCAGGGGAGTGCTTATTCCATCGATACCGAGAAAATAATCTACTTTAATTCTTCCGATCCAAGAAAAGTTTTCTATATCGATCCATCTGAATTTTTCTACGAATTGAAATGATGCCTGATCATAAATACCGCCGAGCGAATAATTGTAATTTGAAAGGAGGAAAACGGCGAGAACAACCTGGATGCCTGTGATCAGCAATGTTGTTATTTTCATCGTTTTTCCTTGCTCCTTTGGCAGTGCAAGAACGATTATCATCCCTACGATGGGAAGAAATGTGATCAGCGATAAGTAAGGTAAATGCATTTACGTACCCGTTTATTTCAAACTAAAATGATTTAAATATAAATAACAGGATCACAACCGAAACCAGAACGAACACTAAATAAGTCTGAACTTTTCCTGTTTGAAATCTTCTGAAAACTAACCCGATAAATCCGCTTAAGTATGCCATGAAGTTTACCAAGCCGTCCACGACAACGTTATCGAATTTCCCTATGAAAGTGGAGAAACCTTTTGTGATGTAAGCAGTGCCATTTACAATTCCATCTATAATTTTTAAATCGAACCTTCCTAATAATCTGCTTAATCCTAAAGTGCCGTTAACAGCAGTAGCATCGTAAGCTTCATCAAAATACCACTTGTTAAATGAGAAATTATAAAGTCCCTTAAATTTCTCGACAAGCTTTCCGACATCGATTCTCTTCCATTGATAAAAGAGATACGCAAGAAGGATTCCCAAGCCAGCTATCAATAAAGATAAAATCATAGCAGGGATATGAATTGCATGCATAGCTTCAACATAAGTTTCAGAATACATAATTTCTTCGGAACCTGGTTGAACGTTGGTGTGCTCATCAGGAACCATAAATTCATAACGTGTATTCTCAGGCGTGTACAATTGTGGTGCTTTTATCCAATCAGATAAAACCCACCCATCTTCGGGATTAACTGGATTCGGCGTGTACCAGAAGAAAATGGAAAGAACCGAAAGCACTACCAACGGCATTGCCATAGTAAATTTTGATTCGTGTGCGTGTTCATATTTTTCTTTATCTCTTGGCTCACCGTGAAATGTTAGAATAATTAATCTAAACATATAAAATGCTGTTAGCATCGCAACAAAGAAACCGACGATAGGGAAGAGGTAATGTCCGGTTAAATTAGCGAATGCGTAGGAACCGGCAAGGATGCCATCTTTACTTAAAAATCCCGATGTAAGCGGTACACCTGATATTGCAACAGAAGCAATTAAAAAAGTATAATAGGTGATGGGCATTTTCTTTCTGAGTCCGCCCATATTCCTGATATCCTGTTCGTGATGCATTGCGTGAATTACTGAGCCTGAACCAAGAAATAAGCACGCTTTAAAAAATGCGTGGGTAATAAGATGAAAGAAAGCAAACTTGAAAGCGCCAACTCCCAACGCCATTATCATATAGCCTAACTGTGATACTGTAGAATACGCAAGAACTTTTTTGATATCGTTTTGTGTTAATGCAATTGTGGCAGGAATAAAAGCTGATAGTGCACCGATAACTGCAATGATCAGCATTGCATCCGCGGTTAGTATTCCGAAAATTCTTACAACAAGATAAACACCTGCAGCAACCATCGTAGCAGCATGGATCAATGCGCTAACAGGTGTAGGACCTTCCATTGCATCGGGTAACCAAACATGTAACGGAACCTGCGCAGATTTTCCAATAGCACCTGCAAAAATCAATAGTCCTGTAATTGTTAACCAGAAACCGCTATCAAATGGAAGATGACCTTGTGAGATTTGCTGAAAAATATCATCGAATGTAAAAGTATGATATGTTGTAAATAATATAAGTATGCCGATGAACATTCCGATATCACCAATGCGGTTTACAATAAAAGCTTTCTTACCGGCATCTGCAGCAGATTTCTTTTCAAACCAGAAACCAATCAGCAGGTACGATGAAACTCCAACAAGTTCCCAGAAGATGTACATCATTAAAATGTTATGTGTTAAAACTATACCTGACATTGAGAAGGTAAATAATCCGAGGTAGGCAAAGTAACGGTTGTATCTCGGATCGCCACGCATATATTCAATTGAAAAGATGTGAACGAGAAAGCTGATCAGCATCACAACAACCATCATTAAAGTGGAAATGTTGTCTATCAGGATTCCAAGATTGATTTTTATTTCGCCCATTATTGGTGTGTTGCCAAGATTTATCCAGGTAAATTCAGATGTGATAGTTGTTGCATCAAAGCTTGTTAACTTGCCAAACGCAATAATTATCGATCCTGCTAAGCCAAGGAATAGAACAAAGTTTTCAAAATAGTAAATCTTTTTGATTTTGCTTCCCAGTAATAAAGTAACAACAAATCCAAGAAAAGGAAGGAATAAAATTATTACTGCAATATTTATCATCAGGTTTTCTGTCATTAAGATCAATCTTTCAATGAATCCATTTCATCCACGTTAATGTTGGAAAGGTTTTTATAAATATTCAGAACTATAGCAAGAGCGATTGCAGCTTCAGCGGCTGCAAGTACAATAATGAACAAAGCGATGATTTGTCCCTGCAATCCGAAATTTCCAAATCTTGCAAATGCAATAAAGTTGATGTTCGCCGAATTAAGTATTAACTCAATTCCCATCAAAACCATAACTGCGTTCTTACGTGTTATTACACCATAGATCCCCAGTGAGAATAAAGCTACACTAATAACTAAAAAATGTGTTAATCCTGCGTGTATCATAGTTTATCTTCTCGCCATTGATGCTGCACCGATCAGCGCAATTAACAAAACAATCCCAAGCAATTCGAAAATCAAAGCATATTCATTAATTAACATATTGCCAAGTGACACCGTTGAGGATGAAGTCTCGGGTGATGCGACTATTTTCCATTTCGTATTCAGAACTGCTGCTGCAAGTGCACCGGCGAATAATCCAAGCACTATTGAAGCCGGTAGTGCGTGAATCGTTCCTGATTTAATATCCACATTTGTAATTTTGTTTGTAAGCATTACTCCAAATAGCAGTAAAATTAATATACCGCCTACATAAACAATCAACTGAACTACTGCTACGAAATCAGCACCCAGCATTACATAGATACCGGCTACACCAAAAAAGGTAAAAAGAAGATAGAATGCCGAGTGTACGATATTCCTGTTTGTAACAACGAAAAATGCCGACAATAAAGTTACAAGTGCAAACAAATAAAATATTATGTCGTAAGTTGTCATTTTAATTACTCTTTATTATCCGGAGGTTTTTCACCCGGTTGATCTCCGTTTTCTTTTTTCTTGGCAGCCTCTTCTTCCGCTTTCTTTTTGGCTGCAGCAGCTTTTTCAACTTCCTTCTTAATCATGAACTCTTCGTGGTTCTTTTTCTTTTCTATCTTTTCTTCTTCTGTGAGAGTTACAAAATCGTAAACAAGATTTTCTCTTTCGAATTCTGAAAATTCATAAACGTCTGTCATATAAATACAGTCTGTTGGGCAGGGGAAAACACATAACTGGCAATAGCAGCATTTTGCAATATCGATATCAAATTTTGTAACCCATAAAGCTTTCTTTTTTCCGTTTGATGTTACCCCAAGATCATCACCCGGAACAGATTTTACGGTTTCAATTTGAATACAATCAACCGGACATGCTCTTGCACATTGATCACAGCCAATGCAATCATCCATGTTAACATATAACCGGTTGCGTTCACGTTCAGGTAATTCAGGTTTTACGGTTGGATATTGAATTGTTACTGCCGGTACAAAAAGATGACGGAATGTCACACGCATCCCGATTATTATAGTAATCAATCCTTGCCAGAATTTTAAAATGTAATCTTTCATAACAGAACCGTAATCAAACCTACCAATATTAAAATTACGAATGCAAAAGGAATCAAATATTTCCAGCAGAAAGCCATAAGTTGATCAACTCTAAATCTTGGTAACGTCCATCTTAACCACATTTGAACAAAGACAAAAAATAATCCTTTAGCAGTGAACCAGAAAAACTGTTCAATCGGAATTAACCATTTGACTCCGAATACATTTCCCAGATAACCGATCGGTGATTGAAATCCGCCAAAGAAAAGAGTTGCAACAATTGCCGAAACTGCAAACATGTTTGCATACTCAGCTAAAAAGAACATCGCGAACTTCATTCCCGAATATTCGGTATGATAACCGGAAACTAGTTCCGATTCTGCTTCAGGAATATCGAATGGTGTTCTGTTTACTTCTGCAAGTGTACTGAGAAAAATAATAAGGAATGAAATTACCATTAAAGGAATTAATAAAATCTTAGCTGTTCCGAAAACCGGTCCTCCAAGTATCAACCAGTTCCAGAAATACTGAGTCTGCCACTCACTTATCGTAAAGAGATTCATAGTACCCGTAATCATAATTACGGTAACTACAATTAATAACGTTGGAATTTCATAACTTATTATCTGTGCAGCGGCTCTCATTGCACCGAGAAGAGAATATTTGTTGTTCGAAGCCCAGCCGCCCATTAGAATACCGGCAACGACTAATCCGGTAACCGCGACTATATAAACAATTCCGAGATCAATATTAGAACCGATAAATGCACCCGAAAAGGGAATGGCGGCAAATGCAGCATAGCTTCCGGCAAAAACCAGAATGGGAGATAAATCAAAAAATCTTCTGTCGTTTTCAGCAGCAACAATGTCTTCTTTTTGAATAAGTTTAATTATATCGGCAATCGTCTGGAGAATTCCATGGTAACCAACGCGCATTGGTCCAAGTCTATCCTGCATATGACCGGAAACCTTTCTTTCAAGCAGAACAGCAAACAAAGCAAAAGGAAGAATAAAAATAAATAATGGCAACAGGCTTTGAATTATTGCTGCTGCAATTGCACTTCCGGTTATATTATGTAACCAATCGTATATCATCTGTCAATTTCTCCGAGAACAATATCTATACTTCCTAAGATAGCAACAACATCTGCAACAAGATGACCTTTGCATAATTCACCGAGTACTTCAAGATTTACAAATGAAGGTGCTCTTACTTTAATTCTATATGGATTAAGTGAGCCGTCGCTTATAATAAAGTATCCAAGTTCGCCTCTTGGGTTTTCTACTCTTGCGTAAATTTGTCCAACCGGTGGTTTTACTCTTTTAGGAATTGCTGAAGAAACATCGCCTTCGGGAATCTGATCCAATGCTTGTTCGATTATTTTAAGACTTTCTTCCATCTCACGAACCCGCATATAATATCTGTCCCAGCAATCTCCAGTGGTTCCTTTTTCGCCTTTACCAATCGGGATTTCAAAATCAAATTTGTCATAGATTGAATAAGGATCATCTCTGCGTAAATCCCATTTAACACCGCTTGCTCTTAGATTGGGACCGGTTATTCCATAATTGATTGCAGTTTCTGCAGGAAGAATTCCAACATTGGCAGTTCGATCTATAAAAATTTGGTTAAATGTTAAAAGATCGTTTAACTCTTTTAAGTTAGGCCTAAATTCTTTTATAAACTCATTTGCTAAGCGAATAAAATCTGCATGAAGATCATGTGAAACACCGCCTATCCACATATAATTGTAAAGAAGTCTTGCACCGCAAGTAATTTCAAAAAGGTTTAAAATTTTTTCTCTATCCCTGAAACAAAACAAGAAGGGTGTGAAAGCACCGATATCAGCGCCGTATGTACCGAGAGCAACTAAGTGAGAAGCAATTCTCTGAAACTCACCCATAATTACGCGAATATATTGAACACGTTCGGGAACTTCGATGTTCATTAATCTTTCCATCGCAACCACATAACCAAATTCGTTGTACATAGATGCGAGGTAATCCATTCTGTCGGTGTAAGGAATAACCTGCGGGTAGGTCATTGCTTCACAATGTTTTTCAAAACAGCGATGAAGATATCCAATATGAGGGATAACATTTTCGATTAGTTCACCATCAAGAACTAATTCCAGTCTCAACACTCCATGTGTGGATGGATGCTGAGGACCCATATTCAATACCATTTCCTCTGTTTTTAAAGCCACTAACTTTTAACCTAATAATTAATTTCTAATTATTTTAATAGGGAACTTTCATTCCTTTGTAAAACTCAGGATTTTGATAATCCTTTCTTAAAGGATAACCGGCTTCCCAATCGTAAGGCATTAATATTCTTATAAGATTATGATGATTTAAAAATTTTATACCGTACATATCAAAAGCTTCACGTTCATGCCAGTCTGCAGTTCTCCATATTTCTTCAACAGAAGCAACTTCGGGATTTTCTCTATCGGTTGATACTTTTAATGTTACCTTATGCTTCAGACTAATTGATTCTAAATGATAATAAACACTTAGCGTTCCACCTTTCAGTATTTCGTTCCCATTCTCATCTTTTACTTTTTCACCATTTGCATCATCGACACCGGATAAATTCATCAATGAATTAAACTCTAAATCTTTTTCATCTCTTAAAAACAAACAAATTTTATCTATCTCCATTGGTGAAACTACGATAACGGATTCAGCAGGTTTGTCTGAAACGAGTTCACCGATTGCTTCGCCAAATTTTTCTTTAAGTATGTTGAATATTTCTTCGGAGGTTTTCATGCACTTTTATTTACTAATGATTCGCTTCTGATTTTTTCCTGTAGTTTTAGCAAACCTTCAAGCAATGCTTCGGGACGAGGAGGACAGCCCGGTACATAAACATCAACAGGGATAACTCTATCGACACCTTTAAGAACGTGATATCCGTGTTCCCAATATGGTCCGCCACAATTAGAACAGCTCCCCATCGAAATAACATACTTTGGATCGGGCATCTGTTCATAAAGTCTTTTTATTCTCAAAGCCATTTTTAAGGTAACTGTACCGGAGATAATAATTACATCCGATTGTCTTGGTGAAGGGCGGGGGATAACACCAAACCTGTCAAAATCATAATGTGAAGCGGAAGTTGCCATCATTTCAATGGCACAGCAGGCGAGACCAAAGCCCATTTGCCAAAGTGAAGATAGTCTTGCCCAGTTTAAAAGATCTTCAACTTTTGTTATTACTATATTATCGTCCGTGAACTGCTTATCGAGTAATCCCATAAAATATTATTCAGCTAATGTAAGTTCCTTTTCGATTATTCCATCCGGTGGTACGGACTTTTTAATTACAGGCGGGTTGATTTTAGGTCTTGCCCATTCAAGATCACCTTTTCTCCACTCATACGCCATTCCTAAACCAAGTAAAATTAAAAATATTGCACCGACTAAAAATCCGTCTATTCCCATATCTCTGTATACCAGAGCCCAAGGGATGAGCATTACAACTTCAACATCAAAAATTAAAAAGATAAGGGCGACAACATAAAACCTGATATTAAACTTTACCCACGGAGAGCCCTCAGGATTTTCCCCGCATTCATAAGTTGCTAATTTTTCTTTTGTGGGTCTAGCCGGTCTGATAATTTTTGAAGCGAATATTGCGATAAGAACAAACAGGATTGCTGTTAATATAAATGCAAATACCTTACCGAATTCTGTCAACATAGTGCAAAATTATTAATAATTGTTCATTAAAATTACTACTACTCAAAAGTAATGTCAAGAAAGATTATCTATCATAATAGTAGAGCAAATATGATTGCTTAATTGTTAATCCCATTTGTTGACAATTTCAAAAATAATACTGTACTTATTTGATTAGGATTAAAATTATAGAATAATTGTTTTATTCTTTCTTGTTTTAGCTTTCCTTCGATAATCTATTTAGTTAATTTTAAATGTGAAAAAAATTATTATTTAATTTTTGATCGCGACTTCTTAAATACAGTTGCAGTAATTACACAGGTGGAAAATGAAAAATAAGGCCTATAATCCTTTCGAAGCTGCACAAAAACAATTCGATCACGCCGCAGATTTACTTGAACTTGATCAACCAACACGAGATTTACTTCGTAATCCAATCAGGGAATTTCATTTTATCATTCCTGTTAGAATGGATGACGGGAAAACAAAGATATTTCGTGGATTCAGAGTTCAACATAACGATGCAAGGGGACCTGCGAAAGGTGGAGTAAGATTTCATCCTCAGGAAACAATCGATACTGTTCGCGCACTTGCAATGTGGATGACCTGGAAAACAGCAGTTCTTGATCTTCCTCTTGGTGGAGGCAAGGGAGGAGTAATATGTGATCCTCATACATTAAGTCTCCATGAACAGGAACAGATTTGTCGTGGCTGGGTTCGTCAGATTTTTAAAAACCTTGGGCCCAATGTAGATGTCCCGGCTCCTGACGTAATGACCGGTTCGCAACAAATGTTGTGGATGCTTGATGAATATGAGACTCTAACGGGTGCAAAAAACCCAGGATTTATTACAGGAAAACCTATTAGTTTAGGTGGTTCATTGGGAAGAAAAGAATCTACTGGTTACGGAGTTATGATAACGGTTCGCGAAGCTCTGAAAGAAATGAATATTGAACCAAAAGATACAACCGCAAGTTTCCAGGGATTCGGAAATGTTGCACAATACGCCGTTCAATTGTATCAGCAAATGGGTGGAAAAGTTATTTCTGTAGCTTGCTGGAACCAGGAAGATGGTGAAAGTTATACTTATAGAAAACTAGAAGGGATTAATTATGCGGAACTGATTTCTATCACGGACAGATTTGGTGGTATAGAAAAAACAAAAGCTAAAGATTTAGGATATGAGATTTTACCCGAAGAAGGTTGGATTGAACAGGAAGTAGATATTTTAATTCCTGCGGCACTTGAAAATCAAATAACCCAAGAAAATGTTTCAAAGATTAAAAAGAGTGTTAAGATAATTGCCGAGGGAGCAAACGGTCCTACTACAAATGATGCCGACGAAATACTTAATGAAAAAGAGATTTTTATTATACCGGATTTTCTTGCAAATGCCGGTGGAGTTACTTGTAGCTATTTTGAACAGGTTCAGAATAATATGAATTACTACTGGGAAAAAGATGAAGTCCTCGCCAAGCTCGATGTAAAGATGACTGCCGCTTACATTGCAGTTAGTGATTTTGCGAGAACACATAAAATTAAAACACGTGATGCTGCTTATATTATTGCAGTTGATAGAGTTGCCCAGGCTTGTCATGATCGGGGCTGGGTATAAAGTTTTTTGTAATATGAAACAATAGAATATTAAGATAATGATCAGTGCACAAAAAGAATTGCCAAAGTTTTCCGAGAAGTTTTTTGAATCTGAGGATCATATCAGTTGTATAGGAAGTGGTGAACCTGGGGGTAAAGCTAAAGGACTAGTTTTCATTAACGAAATTTTAAAATCAGAATTTAATGCAAAAGATTTTCCGGCAATCAAAGTTAACATACCGGCAATGGTTATTATTCCTACGGATATTTTTGATGCATTTATGAAACGAAACGACTTGTTTGAAGTTGCCTGTTCATCTCTACCTAATGAAAGAATAGCTCATGCATTCCAGAAGGCTGAACTTCCATTTGAAATTCTCGGAGATTTAAGAAAGCTTATATCCAAAGTTAATAGTCCACTGGCAATCCGTTCATCCAGTATGCTTGAAGATGCAATTAATGAGCCTTTTGCAGGTATTTATACAACCAAGATGACACCTAACAACCAGCCGGATATTGATACGCGTTTCAGAAAATTGGTTGAGGCTATTAAGCTTGTGTATTCTTCAATTTATTTTAAAGCAGCAAAAGAATATATGGCAGCGACTGAGCATAATATTGAAGAAGAGAAAATGGCTGTGATAATACAGGAGATTGTGGGAAACAGATATGGTGATTTCTATTATCCCGAAATATCAGGTGTAGCTCGCTCATATAATTTCTATCCATTTGGTAAATCGAAACCGGAAGAGGGAGTAGTTAATCTGGCGTTTGGATTGGGCAAAACGATTGTAGATGGGGGTATTTCGTGGATTTTTTCACCTGCTTTTCCAAAAGAAAGTCCTCCTTATGGATCAGTTAGTGAATTATTAAAAATGACTCAGACTGAATTCTGGTCTGTAAATATGGGTAAACTCCCCGCTTATGATCCAATCAATGAAACCGAATTTATGATTCATTCCAGCATTGCTGGAGCGGAAAAACATGGTACTTTAAATTCGGTAGCTTCAACTTATCAACCTGAATCTGACAGAATATCAATTGGAATTGGTTATCCTGGACCACGAGTAATTAATTTTGCCGGAATTCTGACACTTAATGATATCCCCTTAAATGATTTGATCAGAAATTTATTAAGAATATGTGAACAGGCACTTAATAAACCTGTAGAGATTGAATTTGCTATCACATTTAATCCAACTCGATTCGGATTTTTACAGGTAAGACCAATGGTAGTTTCATCTGAAGAAATAAAAGTTGAAGTGGATGAATTATCAGGTGATAATATTTTAGTTGCATCTAAAAATGTTCTGGGCAACGGAACTAATAATTCGATTAAAGATATTGTTTTCGTTGATCCTAAAAAATTTGAAACAAAGTTCACACCTAAAATTGCCGAAGAACTGGAAAGCATAAATAAAATTCTCGTCCAACAGCACAGACCTTATCTTCTTATTGGTTTCGGAAGATGGGGAAGTTCTGATCCGTGGCTTGGTATCCCTGTTAATTGGGGACAGGTTTCAGGAGCAAAAGCAATGGTTGAAGCCACAATTGAAAACATGAATGTTGATCTGAGTCAGGGTTCTCACTTTTTTCATAATCTTACCAGTTTCATGGTCAGCTATTTTTCAGTAAAAATATCCGATCAGTATAGAATTGATTGGGAGTGGTTGAACAAACAGCAAGTTGTTAATAAAACAGATTTTGTTACGCATGTTACTTTATCTACTTCACTTAATATAAAAGTGGATGGTAGAAGCAGCAGGGGAGTAATTATCAAATCATAAAATTTAAATTATGGAAAAGGATAAATCTTTAGATAAAATATTTCACGAGCTAAAAGAAAGAGCTAAAGAGCTTAATTGTTTATATGAAGTACAGGAATTACTAAATAAGTATGATCTGGATATCGATGAAATTTGTCTGGGAATAATAAAAGCGATTCCTCCAGGATGGCAGTACCCAGATGTTTGTAAAGCAAACATTTTTATTAAAGGAGTTAAATATCAATCAGAAGATTTTCCTGAGACGGAGTGGGTGCAAAGTTCAAACATAGTTGTTCATGATGAAACAATTGGTTCAGTTAATGTCTATTATACAGAAGATAGACCCACTGCGGATGAAGGACCTTTCCTGAAAGAAGAACGTAAACTCATCAATACAATTGCTGATCAGTTCGGTTTGTTCATTTTACATCGTCAGCTTAAATCAATTTTTGCGGAGCAGAAAAAATCGGACGACCAGCAGAAAAGCGAATGGTGGGTTATTATCGATTTGTTGAAGCGAACAGATCCGAAATTGCTGATCAGGATATCACGCAGAATGGTGAACTTTCTTTTCTGGCGCGGGATAAAAGAGGCTGAAAAACTAATGGAGCATTTCAGTCCTGCATATAAACGAGGTTCAGATATTACTTTGGAGATTAATAAACCATATAAGAAACAGATCAGTAGTGATATTCTTGTGATAAGCAATGATATTTTCAAAGTTGCTGAGCAACATTTATCCAAACAGGAAATACTTGATTACATTCAAAAGTGGATTAAAGAAGATAGGTCTAGTTTTTTAGTCAATATTTTGGAGGATTCCGGTTCTTCACTTGGTGAAATCGGTGGGGCAATAGAACGGTTTCATCATCTAGAACCGCAGGGTTTGGAATTATCTACCCCACGTGAGAAAAGTCTAAGCGTAGCATTAACACGAAGATTATTAACGGAGCAACCTCATTTTGTTAATATTGCAAAGAGAATCATAGAAGTAAAAGATTTCTATCATCTCATTGAGCGGATCATATTTCCCCTTGGAAGTCATGGCAGACTTGGTGGTAAAAGCGCGGGCTTGTTTTTAGCTCAGCAAATTCTGAAAAAAGGTACTAATAAGAACAGACTTCTCAATCAGATTAAAATTCCTAATACCTGGTATATTACATCAGATGGAATATTTAACCTAATGAATTATAATGACTTACAGGATATAATTGAGCAAAAGTATAAAGATGTAGAACAAGTAAGACGGGAATATCCTTACATAATTCAGGTCTTTAAGAACTCGTTATTTGATCCGGAAATAATCAAGGGATTGTCACTCGCATTAGACGATTTTGGTGAAGTTCCATTAATAGTTCGCAGTTCCAGTTTACTTGAAGATCAGATGGGAGCAGCTTTTGCAGGAAAGTATAAGAGCTTGTTCCTGGCTAATCAGGGAACAAAAGAAACCAGGCTTATCGAATTGATGGATGCTATAGCTGAAGTTTACGCTTCTACATTTGGTCCTGACCCAGTTGAATATCGCGCTGAACATAGTCTGTTGGATTATCACGAAGAAATGGGAATAATGATTCAGGAAGTAGTTGGTAAAAAAGTAGGAAAATATTTTCTTCCCGCTTTTGCGGGCGTTGCATTTAGTAAGAATGAGTTCCGTTGGTCCAGCCGTATTCAAAGAGAGGATGGGCTAGTAAGATTAGTTCTTGGTTTAGGCACAAGAGCAGTTGACAGACTAAGTGATGATTATCCTGTTCTCATTGCACCCGGACAACCTGCTTTACGTGTCAATGTTACTCTCGAAGAAATCATACGATATTCTCCAAGAAAGATCGATGTAATAAATCTTGAAACTCGTACTTTTGAAACAATTGAGATAAGATCACTACTTGAAAATTTCGGTGATGAATATCCTCAAATATCAAAACTTATTTCAATTGTTGATCATGAACATTTAAAGAAAGCAAGAGCAATTGGAACTGATTTTAAGAAAAATGAATTTGTTGTTACTTTTGATGGATTGGTGACTGAAACACAATTTGTAAAAAAAGTTATTGCAATACTAAATGAATTAGAAAAAACTTATGGTAACCCTATTGATATAGAATTCGCTCACGACGGGGAAGATTTTTATCTGTTGCAGTGCCGTTCCCAGAGTTATAGTGAAGATAGTCAACCGGCATTTATTCCGGCGAATTTGCCAAATGAAAAAATAATATTTTCTGCTCATCGTTACATTACAAACGGAAAGATATCTGATATTTCAAACATCGTTTATGTTGATCCGCAGAGTTATAGTGAACTTACAAATCAGCGAGATATGCTTGCAGTTGGCGAAGCAATTGGTAAATTAAATAAGGTTTTACCCAGACGTAAGTTTATTTTAATCGGTCCCGGCAGGTGGGGGAGCAGAGGCGATATAAAACTTGGTGTTAACGTATCATATTCGGAAATAAATAATTCCGCGATGCTGATCGAAATTGCCCGAAAACAAAAAGATTACGTTCCCGATCTTTCATTTGGTACACATTTTTTCCAGGATTTAGTTGAAGCACGAATCCGTTATCTTCCCCTTTATCCCGATGATGAAGGCAATGTTTTTAACGAAGAATTTTTGATAAATTCAAAAAATATCTTACCTAAAATTTTACCCGAATTTAAATTTCTTTCCGGAGTAATTAAAGTGATAGATGTACCAAAAACTGCTGATGGTGCAACGTTAGAAATATTAATGAATGCATCCAGCGATGAAGCTGTAGCAATTTTTTCTGATTACAATGAAACAAAATAAAATTGATTATAACGACTTAAGTGTATATTTTTTTTACGTTAATAAAGTTGGTATAAGTATAAAAAATTTGTAAATCGTAGTATATTTTTGTGAATGTAAAGACAATAGATGGATTTAATAAAACAATACATCATTCAAAGCCTTACTGCAGCTTCCAATAATTTAAGACTCACTACACATCAGCTCGAGGCGGTAGGATTATTACGAGAAACATTCCTTAATTCGAAGGATATTGAGAGCGATATTAAGAAAATGAAAACGATAACCGAATTATCAACACTGGGAATAAGATTGAATGAAGTCTATAATTATCTCACCACAAATAAAATTGATTTCTTAAAAATTTCGGAAAAGTTTAAAGAACACAGTCGCTTCTTAATTAGCGATTTAAGTCATCTTCTGGAAATTGTTAATCCCTTGCTTATTAAAAAAGCAATCAAAAGGCTGAGGGGAGAACCTATAGAAGATGAGAAAGAAATCAACTATGATCTAACAGAAGATAAAACTGATTCAAACCAGTTGATTAAAAAGAATAGTACTGATACTAAAGAACTGGTTGATGAGAAAGATGGTGAGCTTAAGAACTATGAAGAGATAATTCTTAAACCGATAAAACCAGTAGACAATATGTTGAAATCACTTGCAAAGAACGAAACCAATCATCAGGATCTTACTCGTTTTGCAAATATTATGAAAGTGAACGGAGAACTATCAGCAAAAAATGAGTTCGAAATAATTGCAGAAATGCATAATATAATTTCAACAGCACTAAATATGATAAAATCGAGAGAACTGATGCCGGGAAAATCTGTTGTTGATTCAATTAGAGCATGTTTGATAGTGATAGTTGCTGTTGTTCGTGGTAAGGATGTTGACATAACAAGATATTTGAATAGAGCCGAAGATTTCGGAAAAGAAATCGACGTACTAAACATTTAGGAAAAAATTCAATGAAGATTTATGCTGTAATTATGGCCGGAGGTATTGGATCGCGTTTCTGGCCAAGAAGTAAGAAGAAATGCCCTAAACAACTTTTAAAAATTTTTGGTGATCATACGATGATTCAGGATACCGTGAAAAGACTAAATGGATTGGTAGAAAATGAAAATATTTACATCGTAACAAATAAACAACAGAAAGCCGGTATTCTCACTCAACTTTCTCATCTTCCTTTAAATAATATTATTGAAGAACCATTCGGAAGAAATACAGCTGCTTGCATCGGATTAGCTTCAATATTAATTCAGAAAAAAGATCCCGATGCAGTAATACTTGTTCTCCCTGCAGATCATATAATAAACAATGATAAAGAGTTCCACAACACTTTATTGAATGCTGCAAATTTTGCCAATGATTCTAAAGGCCTGGTTACAATCGGTATTCCACCTACAAAACCTGAAACTGGTTATGGTTATATCCAGATTGATGAAAAAGAAGTATCTGATCGTGTTCACAAGGTTTTAACATTCGCTGAAAAACCAAATTATGCAACTGCTGTTCGATTTATAGAAAGCGGGGATTTTTACTGGAACAGTGGTATGTTTATCTGGAGGGCAGATGTAATTCTTGAAGAAATAAAAAACTATATGCCCGATTTGCATGATGGATTGATTAAAATACAAGATTCAATTGACAGTAAAAAATTCCAGGAGACATTGATGAATGTTTATGGAATGCTGAAAAAGATTTCAATCGATTACGGTATAATGGAAAAATCAAAAAAGGTTCATTTGATTAAAGGTAATTTTGAATGGAGTGATGTTGGAAGCTGGGAAGCGGTTTATGAACTAAGCCCGAAAGATGAAGATGGTAATGCCAAAGTCGGGCAGGTTTATACTGAACATGCCCAGGACTCTTATATTTATTCACCCGATAAATTTACTGCAGTTATCGGTGTTGATAATCTCATAGTTATTAATGATAAGGATTCGCTTTTAATTTGCCGCAGAGACAATGCGCAGGATGTAAAAATGATAATTGACTATCTAAAGATTAATAAAATGAACGAATACCTGTAAACTATTCTTTCTGCTAATGAAAAAATTAATTACTGAAGAAGATATCCTTAAGTTAATCAAAAACGGCAGCCATGTGATTGTTGCGGAAAAAGGCGCAATCATCACTCCACTTGCAAAAGATCTGATTATCAGTAAAAAATTAACAATTCTTGAGAACGAAAAACATGAATATTCCTCTTCGTCAACTTCGGTAAAATTTCCATTCAAGAAAATTGCAATTGGCTCTGATCATACAGGTTTTAAAATTAAAAATATGCTCATCAAATATTTAACTGAAAAAAACTACCGGGTTTACGATTCAGG
This sequence comes from bacterium BMS3Abin03, assembly GCA_022340715.1. GTDB lineage: Bacteria > Bacteroidota > Ignavibacteria > Ignavibacteriales > Ignavibacteriaceae > BMS3ABIN03. The sequence goes on from JAJDNK010000186.1 coordinate 32,090, forward strand.
AACGTTTGATGAAAAATCATGCGATTACCCGGATATTGCCGAAGATGTAGCCGATAAAGTGAGACTTGAAAATACCGACTGCGGAATTTTAATAGATGCAACTGGAATTCCCTCTGCAATTACGGCAAATAAACTCGAAGGAATTCGTGCTGCAACATGCTATAACGAATTTTCTGCAAAAAGTTCCCGAAGTCACAATGATGCTAATGTTCTTGTTCTAGGGGCAAAATCACTTGGAGAGGAAACAATAAAATCCATTACAGATATTTGGCTGAATTCACCTTTTGATGGAGGTCGACATCAGAAAAGATTGGATAAAATAACGGGAATTGAGAGAAAGTATAAAAGTTAATTTTGTTTGGTAAGAAATCAGGTTTAATTTTACACAAGAAAAATTAATTCACAAGGTAACATAATTAAGAGAAAGAAAGTTATACTCCTTCCTCATTTACTCTTTAATCCGGTAAATCTCTTTTATTTTTTCAGGAAAAAGTTTGTTTATTGTTAAATCACGTATAGTAGAAAAGAAAGAACCACAAAACAAGATTTATTTGTTAAAGATTCACAGTCCTGAAATTGCTTCAATAATTCAACCGGGACAATTTCTTAATATTCACGTTTCTGATGACTCATATCCTTTACTTCGAAGACCATTTAGTGTATGTGATGTAGAGGGTGAGAATATTTATATAATGTTCAATATCCTTGGTGAAGGTACAAGAATTCTGGCTAAAAAAAATGTCGGAAATAGTCTGGATATACTTGGTCCTCTTGGTGTTGGATTTAATCTTGATGATGATTATGAAACTGCGGTTATTGTGGCAGGAGGCTTGGGTGCGGCTCCATTTCCTTATGTAACACGACTTCTGAGGAACAAGAAAAAAATATTATCGTTTATTGGTGGCAAAACCGAACTCGATGTTATTACATATGGAATGCATAATTATAAAACTGCGAGCGATGATGGTTCCGTAGAATTTAAAGGTACTGTTATAGATTTATTAAAAACTCAATTACAACACTTACAAAATCAAAAGATTAAAATATTCGGATGCGGACCAACAGCTATGCTAAGGTCTTTAAAACAATTTTGCATGGAAAAAGAGTTTAATTGTGAAGTCTCGACTGAATGTGCTATGGCTTGCGGTTTCGGAATTTGTCAAGGTTGCCCGATTGAATCAACAAAAAACAAAGACAAATATTTACTTGTTTGCAAAAATGGTCCTGTGTTCAATATTAAAGATGTGATTTTATGAGCAAAGTCGATTTATCAGTTAAAATTGGACCACTTAAACTTCGTAATCCTGTAATGTTAGCTTCAGGAACTGTGGGTTACGGAAATGAAATTTCAGAGTTCTGTGATTTAAATAAGCTTGGAGGTATTGTAACTAAATCGCTCAGTTTGAAACCAAGAAAAGGAAATCCACCACAAAGAATAGTTGAAACACCAGCAGGTATGTTAAATGCAATCGGCTTGGCTAATGTCGGTGTAGAGGAATTTATAAAAGAAAAAATTCCTTTCCTGAAAAAATATGATGTACCGCTAATCTGTAATATTGCAGCAAGTACAATTGAAGAATATGTTGAGTGTATAAAAATTCTTACAAATGAAGAAACAATAAAAGCATTTGAGATAAATGTTTCGTGTCCTAACGTTAGAGAGGGAGGATTACAATTCGGAAACAATATAAAAGCCGTTGGAAAAGTTACTGAAAAAGTCAGAGCCGCAACGGATAAACCTTTAATAATAAAACTATCTCCAAATGTTTCTTACATAGCTGAATTTGCTGAAATTGTAAAAAAGGAAGGTGGAGATGCAGTGTCAGCAATCAATACTTTGGTTGGAACTGCGTTTAACATTTTTACTAAGAAACCAAAAATCTACAATGTAAATGCGGGACTTTCAGGTCCGGCGATAAAACCTGTTGCCTTAGCCAAGGTTCTGGAAATCTCAAGAAATGTCCATATTCCAATAATTGGGATAGGTGGGATTATGAATTGGAAAGATGTGATTGAATTTATGATTGCCGGAGCTAGTGCAATTCAGATCGGGACACTTAATTTTATTGATCCTGCAGCATCGGAGAAAATTGTAAAGGAAATTGAAGATTATTGCATTCAAACCGGTATAGATAAAATTTCTGAGTTAACAGCTTCTTATTTGATTGATAAGTAATGGATATCAATTCGGCACTTGAAAAATTATTCAAGCTTCATACTTTCGGTGTGAAGCTTGGTCTGGATAATGTAAAACATTTTTTAGATCATATTGATAATCCACAGAGAAATTTAAAAGCGATACACATCGCCGGATCTAACGGAAAAGGAAGCACTGCCGCATTCATTGCGAGTATATTGATGGAATACGGATATAAAACAGGTTTATACACCTCACCTCACTTTGTGAAATTTAATGAACGGATTACAATAAATGGTGAGCAAATTGATAATGAGTATGTTGCCGGATTTATTACTGAACATTGGAGCTACATTACTGAACACGCGCTAACTTTTTTTGAAGTTACAAGTGCATTAGCATTTGAATATTTTTCAAATAGCAAAGTAGATTACGCCATAATTGAAACCGGTTTGGGCGGAAGACTTGATGCAACAAATGTTCTTAATTCTATTGCCGTTGTAATCACATCCATTAGCCTGGAACATACGAATGTTTTGGGTACTGAAATCTCAGTTATTGCAAAGGAAAAAGCTGCCATTATTAAACAGGGTACAAAAGTTTTCATAGGTTTACTTGATCCGGAAGCAGATGCTGTAGTTGAACGAAAATGTAATGAAGAAAACTGTGAATTGTTTAGACTTCAGGAGTATATTAATGAAAAAGATGATCGTCTGGAATTGTACACTGAAGAAATTGAATTAGATGAGTGGAATGTACCGCTTAGAGGAAAATACCAAGTTTACAATTCGGCACTTGCAGTATTGGTTGTTTCAAATACTTTTGTGCTCGATGATAATCGGAAGATCACTCACGGCATTTCTAATGTTATTAAAAATACCGGTATAGAAGGAAGGTTTGAATACCTGCATAAAGGTCCAGATATCATACTGGATTCAGCACACAACATTGCAGGTGTGCGGGAATTTCTCTCCGAATTTAATAAGTCTGCTGGTAAATATCAGAGAAAAGTTTTATTGTTCGGGGTTATGAGAGATAAAGCCATTGAGCAAATGCTGATCGAACTAGGCAAATCTTTTGATGAAATTCATCTGACTCAAATAGATAATGAACGTTCAGCAAAAATAGATGAATTGAAGAAAATTTGTTTTGATATTAAAATTGACGCCCTGGAGGAACCGGTGGGAATGGAATTAATTAACAAATTCTTAAAAAGTGAAAACAAAGATTGTCTTGTTGTACTGGGCAGTATGTACCTGCTCGGGGAGGTGAAAAGTAAGTTACAATAATAATTTTGCTTGACATTACAGTAAAATAGATTTAATTTTCAGATGTACCTCGTGTTCCTATCAACACAAAACAAGAATTATTTGAATTAAATTCCCCGGTATCAAATCAGGTTTAAATCACTTAAAATAATTATTGTTAAATACAACTGTAAATAATTCTAGTACAAAATAATTAGGGTATAAATATGCCAATGGACATTTCATCACTAAAATCAAAGAAGATCGTCGAATTAAATGAAATCGCAAAGGATTTGAACATCAATGGTTTTAGTGATCTTCGGAAGCAGGAACTTATTTTCAAAATCCTGGAAGCCCAAACTGCAAAGGATGGACTAACATTCTCAAAAGGTGTTCTCGAAGTTCTTCCTGATGGTTACGGTTTCCTTCGCTCTTCCGATTATAATTATCTTCCTTCACCGGATGATATTTATGTATCACCTTCCCAGATTAAAAAATTCAGTCTTCGTACAGGTGATTTTATCAGCGGTCAGGTACGTCCACCAAAGGAAGGTGAGAGATTTTATGCATTACTAAGAGTAGAAGCTGTTAATGGAATCGAACCCGATAAGGTAAGAGGAAGAACTTTATTTGATAATCTTACTCCTGTTTATCCAACTAAAAAAATAAATCTTGAGTCTGCTCCCGGTGAGTATTCCATGCGTGTTATGGATATGCTTTCCCCGATTGGTAGAGGACAAAGAGGACTAATTGTTTCTCCACCTAAAAGTGGAAAAACAATATTACTTCAGAAAATAGCGAATTCAATTACTAGAAATAGTCCAGAAATAAAACTCATTGTTTTATTGATTGATGAAAGACCTGAAGAGGTTACAGATATGGAACGTTCCGTTCAAGGGGAAGTTATAAGTTCTACTTTTGATGAACCAGCGGAACGGCACGTACAGGTTGCGGATATGGTTATAGAAAAAGCAAAAAGATTAGTTGAAGCAAAAGAAGACGTGGTTATACTTTTGGATAGTATTACACGACTTGCACGTGCACATAACATTGTTGTTCCGCACAGCGGAAGAATTCTTTCCGGTGGTGTTGATTCGAATGCATTACAGAAACCGAAAAGATTCTTTGGTGCTGCTCGTAATATTGAAGATGGTGGAAGCTTAACAATTATTGCTACAGCACTTATCGAAACCGGTAGTAGAATGGACGATGTAATATTTGAAGAGTTCAAAGGTACCGGTAATATGGAAATTGTTCTGGACCGTGATCTGAGCGACAGAAGAATATTCCCGGCAATTGATGTGAATCGTTCAGGAACCAGAAAAGAAGAACTACTGCTGAAAGAAGATGAATTAGCAAAAATCTGGATATTGAGGAAAATTCTAAGTGATTTTAATCCTATCGAAGCAATGGAATTCTTGCTTGATAAAATGAGAGGAACAAAGAATAACAAAGAATTCCTTAACAACATGAACAACTAAAGCAGAAACGGAAGATCGTACATTTAAATTACCATTGAATCATGATCTAAAGAGAGGGATATTTACAATAAAAAATTGATGTGAAAAAATTATTCTTAATTTTTATTTTTCTGTCTTCTGCAATATATGGTCAACCGAGATTAAGGTCTGACTCATCTCCAAATCCTTTGCAGATAAAGCCAACTATAAGTGTAATGCCTGATACGGGCAAAACGGTTGTAGTTTCCTACCTATACAGAATCCCGTATAAACTTCTTGTTTTTGAAAAAGCAGGTAGCGACTATAAGGCTTCAATGCGAATTATGGTTGAAGTACTGAAAGGTGATGAACTGGTTGTCAGGGATTTCCAGGATAAGAAAGTTACTGTAGATAATTTTGAAATTACTCAAAACAGGGATGCCTCTGTTCAGGGAATAATCAGGTTTAAACTCCAGGACGATGAGTATGAAATGAATGGAGTTTTAAACGATTTAAATTCCGAGAAAGAAATAAAGTTAGCACCTGAACATGTAACTACATCAGAAACTATTGAATCGGGTATATATAGTCCTGTAGTTGTTGATTTCTCAGATAGTAATTGTAATGGCAAGCAATTCCCTTTGATTGTAAATCATTCGGGTGGTATTCCATTTAGTTCAAAAGAATTTCAATTAGTAATTCCGGTTGCCGATACCTCGGTTCAAAAACTTACAATTGAATTAAAAAATAATGATGACGAAGTTGTTACTAAAACAACTACTGAATCATATGTATCTGGATTAACTATTTCTGAATGCAATAATAGGTTATATCTTGGGAAAGTTGAATTCAATCAACCAACTAAGAATTTTGTACTTAACAATTTTAGCACCCAACTCAATGAAGGAAAAGTAAAATTAAGTATAAAAGAAAATGAAGATAGTAAATCTTCTGAATTTACATTACAGGTAGATTGGATTGATAAACCTTTTTCATTGAGAAATCCGGAATTAGCAATTGAAATGTTGCAATACATTGAAAATGAAAATATTGTTGATAAAATGTTAGATGCGGATGAGGATGATTACAAAGATGAACTCAACGAATATTGGAAAAAATACGATCCAACTCCCAACACGAAATATAATGAACTGATGGAAGAATATTATTCACGTATTGACTATGCGGCTTCGAAGTTCAGGAATCTTACAAAGAGAAATGGAATTTCAACAGACAGGGGAAAAGTTTATATAAAGTACGGTCAACCTGATAAAATTGAACGCTCTTCAGATGAATATGGTTATGTTGTTGAAACATGGATTTATGGAAATAACAAACAAAAATTTGTATTTGTTGATAAAGACGGAACGGGTAACTTCATTTTAGTTGAAGGATAATGTTAAAGTTTGTTTTTACCTGCGGAGATATTAATGGTATAGGACCTGAAATTGTAGTAAAAACTTTAAATAAAATCACTTTAAGGAATCCCTCCACAAAATTCTTCTTTATATGCCCTTCAAAGGTGTTAGATACTACCTTCTCATTTCTTAATCCAATATTTGATTATGAAATTATTAATGATATTAAAAGTAAATCTTCTCATCAGGTTACGATAATAAATTCAGGAAAGGTAAATACGAAGAAAGGTTTTCCTACAGTTTCTTCAGGCAAAACTGCTTATCAAGCTCTTGTTAAATCTTTTGCATTGCTTAAGGCGGGAGCAAGTGATGCGGTTATTACTGCTCCTGTATCAAAAACAGCTTTACATATGGCAGGAATTAAATATCCTGGACAAACAGAAATGTTTGCTAGTTGGTCAAGATCAAAAAATTATGTCATGACTTTCCTTTCTTACAAAATGAATGCAGCATTATTAACAATTCATGAACCTTTAAGAAGAATTCCTAATTTATTGAATTCTAAAAGATTAAAGAGTACATTAAATGTAATTTTACATACACTAAAAATCGATTTGGGAATAATCAATCCAAGAATTGGAATACTTGGATTGAATCCACATGCAGGAGAAGGAGGAATGATTGGCAATGAAGAGAAAAAGTTTATTCAGCCGATGATTAAGCAATTTGCAAGACAATTCAGAATTGAAGGACCTTTTTCGCCGGATGCGTTTTTTGCAAATAAATTGTATAAAAATTACGATTTAGTCCTTGGAATGTATCATGATCAGATTTTGATACCTTTTAAAATGATTAATTTTGGAAAAGGCGTAAACTACACCGCCGGGTTACCAATTGTTCGAACTTCGCCGGATCATGGTGTAGCTTATGATATCGTTGATAAATACATTGCTGATGAATCGAGCATGATCCAGGCATTCAAATATGCTCACAGAATTGTAAAGAATCGGAAGAAAAAGATTGCTTCAGGATAAATCAAAACCTTATGAATTTGTCTCCATCATTTATGACGAATTAATGAAGGATGTAGATTATGAGGACTGGGCGAAATATATAATCAAAATAGCATCCAGATTTATTAAAAAAGATAAACCGGAAATGCTTGAACTTGCATCCGGCAAT
>JAJDNK010000190.1 GCA_022340715.1 bacterium BMS3Abin03
TTGCATACTGAAGTCCTTCATCCTGATGATCAACATCGATTCTCAAAATTTTACCGAGTAATCTGGTAATATTCTGAGCATTTGTATCAGGATCACCACCCGATCCGCCATCACCGACACTTATGTACAAATAACCATCGGAACCAAAACCAATCCAGCCACCATTGTGGTTGGTGTAAGGTTGATTGATAGTTAAGAGTACAACTTCACTGTTTTTTATTGCTGAATCAGGACTTGATGAAACCTGGAATTTTGATATCCTGGTTCTCAGTGGATTTGGTATAGTGTAATCAACAAAGAAGATACCGTTGTTTTTATAATCCGGGTGAAATGCCAGGCCAAGTAAACCTCTTTCACCGCCGGAAGCTACTTCATCTGAGATATCAAGAAATATTTTAGAAGACTGTACTGATGAAGAATTCTGAAATACTTTTATTCTTCCTGACTGTTCTACTACAAAAATCCTGTCTGAACTATCGGCAGCATTGGTTAGAAACACCGGTAAAGAGAATGTAAGATCAGGGAATGCATTTTCTAAGGTGTACTGTGCGTGAAGGGTAGTTAAAGATAAACAAGTTATTACTAATGTAAGTAAAAATTTATTACGCATACGTTCCTTCCTCCTTTTTATTTGTATCTTATTTCTTAACGCTTATCAGGCTATTACTGAACTTGTGAAGGTTGTAACCAGATTCCTCGGCAAGCCATTTTATATTTACTGCCGAATTATAACTATTCTTAACCTGGCTGAACAATGATCTTTCCAGACTTTGTTTACTAACGTTAGTTCCGGGACTTCCTTTTCTCTTACGCGATTTAAGTAAAGATTCTTTATAAATTGAATAAGCTTTAAATACCATCAACTGGTAAAACCAGTCAATGATCTTTTCCAGTTTTTCTTTGTTGAAATATGTTATACCACCGAACTCATTTACATTTAAAAAGCTACTTATATTATCATCGTGAAGCAATTCAGAAAATGGAAGATTATTCAAGGTTGCACGTCCTTTCTGCGTGCGAGAAATATTTTCTCCCTTTTTCCTCCACTTGATTTTAACATTTACAGAGTTTAGTTCTTCATAAAAACGGATTAAAACTTTAACCAATTGTGCATTTATTCTTGATTCTTCTTCATCTGTATGTTGGCTGAATATTTTCAATAATGGTTTTGATAATAGAAAATTATCGAAATCTTTAATCCTGTTGTTTGTTCCATCGGGAAGTGCACTGATCAGGGTAAGAAATACGGAATATACACATATTGATTTATTGTCTTCATTTTTTTTGTGGAGAGGAAACAATGCATCTGCAGCAGTAATCCAGTTGGGAACAACTTTTCGTTTTATATACCGCGCCCAGAGTTCATAAAATTCTTTTGCTTCTTCCAGACTGTTGGGTAGTTGTTGTTCACCATTTCCATTACTTAATATTTTATTGTCTATTTTTTTAAGTTCATTTTGAAATGATGAAAATCCATCAGATAAAGAATCAGTTAGTTTGAATTCCTCATCCTTGTCTTCAAGAGTTTCTTCAATAGATGCTTCAAAAATGTAATTTCTGATGTGCCTGATATTTGGTGGTGATAGTAATTCTTCCAGTGAACTGTGAAGTGGAAGCATTTCCATTTCATGCAAAGCTTCATCAACCGATGCAACACCTCTTCCATTCAAATGATGAAATAAATTTGCATACTTACCAGCCTCATCATAAACTTCCCTGAAGTTCAGGCAAATTCTATACTGGAAACCAAATAGTTTTATTCTAAATCCGTCCCTGTTTAATTCTTCACCTGATAAAAGAAACTGAAGCTGTGTTCTGTGATCAGTATAGATATAGTAATATTTACTGTCGTATTTGAAATTCAAAACGATTGAAATATGACGACGTGGTAGAATATTTCCATTCTGGTTTCTGATGTTTGCGAACCTAATTGAACCTTCATAAGTCTGGTAAGAATTATTGTAGATTACAAAAGCTGTATTATTGCCAGATCTGTTACTGTATGCAAAAACATTCTCATTAACCTGGTTATCATAATCATTTACGAAATCGAATAGTTCAAAATCATAAACCTGGCTGAACAGGTAGCGAAGTTTAAGTAGGGGAAAGATCTCCTTTTTATGTCTCCATACAAGATGCTCATCAACTTTTTCATCGTAGTAAGCTTTTTTATATTCCATTCCGTACTTTTCGGAAAACCCTTCAATCTGACCGTGTCCGAACATCGGTAATCCCGGTAATGTTACCAACATAACAGCAACACCAAAATATTTATCACCCTTCCCGAACTGGTTAACGGCAGTTTCTTCATCAGGATTGCTCATAAAGTTTACGTAGCGTTTAAGTATTTCAGGATTGTATTCAATTGTGTTTTTTATCAACATTCTATACTTATCATTTTCTTCTTTCATCAGCATATGCATAAATGCACTGTTATAAACACGATGCATACCTAATGTTCTAACAAAATAACCTTCCATTAACCAGAATGCTTCTGCAAGTAAAAGTGTGTTTGGCATTTCAGCATTTATACGATCAACAACTTCACGCCAGAATTCATTAGGCATATTGTTAAAAAATTCCGATTTGGTCATAGCGTAATCTGATCGCGAGGGAATTGCTCCGCCCTCTCCAGGTTCAGGAAACCACAAACGTTGATAATGTTTTTGTGTTAAAGTCATTGCAGCATCAAAACGGATTATAGGTGTTCTGCTGGCAACACTTTTAATAACCTGTATTAAAGATTCTCTTACTTCAGGATTTAATAAATTTAATTGTGCAGTATCATTCCACGGCATATTCGTACCATCATTGCCGTGGTAGATATAAGTTTTGTCACCGGTCCAGCTATCTTTTCTTTCAAATACCACTGCAGCATCTTCTCTTGAGAAATATCTATCCTCAATCCTGACTTCGACACGACCATCATCTGATAAATTTGGTCCATTGAACGAGTAAGAATAATAGGGAGGGTGAGAAGATTGTATAAAATATCCGGGTTTCTCAACAATCCACTTAGAAAAAATTCCTGTGTGATTAGGAACCATATCACTTGCCATTCGTATTCCGCGTAGTGATGCGCGATGCTTTAGATTATTAAAAGCTTCATCACCGCCAAGTTCCCATGCAACCTGATAATCGTATAACGAATATGCTGAAGCTGCAGCTTCGGGATTTCCCGTAAGCTGTTTAATTTTTCTACTGGCAGAACTTCTTTCCCAGAGACCGATCAACCATAATGCTGTAAAATTCCAGCTTGCAAGTAGATCTAACTCTTCATCCGGTATCTGGTTAAGCTTGTTTATTTCATAACCGTATTTTTCAGACAATTGATGAAGCCATACAAAAATATTTTTAGCAAGCATTACAACTTCAGGCATCCAGTGAGTGTCAGCTGTAAATTGTTCTAAGTCTTTATAGTAATCCTGACCTTTACTCCGCATTTCTGAAAGATAATCGGGGACAGGCGGAGTTGCTTTTTCTCCACCGCCATGTCTGATAAAAAGTTTATAATCTTCTCTTATCAGGTCGGTTCCACTTAAAAGCCTACTAAGAAGAAATTCGTCAAGAATAATTCCCCATTCTCTCCTGATATACTGAAGTTGTTCTTCAAGACTGTAAGGACTGTTCGAAATCGGCTTTCGTAACATTTTAAAAAGATGAAGTCCGCCAATACGTGTTGGCAATTCTTTATCGAAGAACTCCTCCGATTTATTTATTAATGTAACATAGGATGTTTCATCTTTTAATGTTTTATCTGAGAATAATTCGTTTAACCTGTTTGCTGCAGGATTACTGTTTTCAAAATGAAGAACAATTAATTCTTCTAGAATTAATTCTTTGTTGGATTTATTCTTGGTAAAACCATTCAGGTATTCTTCCGGTTTTTTATCTCTATTATAAACTGAAAGGGGAGGGAATTCTTTAATAAAATGTAAAAGTACTTTATCAAGTTCATCTTCGTTAAGCTCTGATTTCAGGTAGTCAATATTTCTTTTAATAACCCCCGGATTTTCTTTTTCCGAATAACTAGTAATCACATAATGAAAAATTTCATGTAGAATACCAAGTGCGTTAACTTCACCGACAGTTACCAGCTGAGCATAAGCACCCTCATTTTTTCTTACTTCATTTATTTTTGTAGAAATATACCTGGCTGATTGCGGATTGGCAATAATCAGATTACCAATAAGTGAATAAAATGAAGCTTCAAAATTGTACTTTATTCGTGCGGTTTTCGATATATGAAAATCTTTTTTAATCATTTTTTACGAAAAATTCTTAGAATCTTAAAAAATATTACATATTGTAATTAGAGCGGGTAGTAATATATAAAATGATACGGAAAGAAGTTTGATCAACTTTATAATTACACTATTACTTTTGAGAGAGAGTAATTAAATAGAAAACTTTTTCCCTATAACAATATTTAAGAACTCTGATCTATTTAGGGATATGCCTGATATGGTTAGATTATTATATAATTAAATTTTTATTGTTCACAAATTGTGTGATGAATTTTCCCCAGGTAAGATTGTTTCTTTCCGGTTTAAATTCTAGTGCTTTTCTTATTGCCATATTTGCAGCGTTTTCAACCAGCCATTCAAAATTATTTTTCCCAATCATTTCGATATCTGTTTCAGGCACAGGGTTAAGAAAATCTAGTGCAGAAGGTATATTATCTCTGACTGCAATATCGACTGTATTAAAGTCCAATCCGAGTAGATAATTAATAACAAGTACAATTTCGGTTATATTTGCCAGAAGTTCTTCTTCAATGGAAGCAGGATGGTGCAAGTATTTCAGATGAGGCAGTTGTGCCGGGTCATACTTAATTACTCTAACATGAGATCGATCAATGCAGTAACAACGAAAATATTCATTAAATTTTATTTCCTCCTGCAGCATCATAACCCGTTGAAAAGTATGATTGTAGTTATTAAAAAACTCATCACGATTTTCAACACGTAAAATTTTTTCATTGACTTCACTATAAACAGGTTTTAATAATGCAGGAAATCCAATATATTCAAAAATTTCATCCCAATTGAGAGGATATGATAAATTTCTAAATGAATCCTCATCTGTATTTACAGGCGGTTTATTGGAAGGCAACAAAACAGTTCTGGGTACGGAGATGTTTACTGTAGACATCAATGCATTGTTAAAAAAATTTTCGCCTGCACTCAGCCAGAATGGATTATTAATAACTGCAGTACCGCAAATACCTTCATTCTTAAGAAATGAACGATAGAATGGAACAGCATTAGAAATTCTATCAATTATTACATCATATCCGGCAGGTTTTCCCTGAAATATTTTTTCTATTTTAACAAATTCAGCAATTATACCATCTTCATTTTTTTGATTAATTCGTTTGGCTAATTCTGAAGGAAAGATGTTTTCACTGCCAAATAGTATTCCTATCTTTTTAGATCTACTCATAACAAATACGATGATAATTTATGTTGCAGGTATTGAAAAATAAAATATAAATATATCATTCGATCTCGCATATCTCTTAAAATCAACTAAATAATTCGGGTGACACTGTAATTATGGATGGAATATTTTAATAAAGTAAATATATCAAAAAACGTAGCAGTTTCAAGATTTAATAAAAAATATAAACTTTAATAAATCTTATAAATGAAAGGTAGCTAACCAGTATAATCTAAGTAATTTTAATCTTAATTTACGACAAATCTGGCAATTATTCCTATCAGTTTATCTTTTGAATTAAATTTGTTAATAGTATTGCTTTGAAAACCATACACTTTATGCAATATTTCCGTTGGCTCAAAAGTTGATTAAATACTTACTATTTCAAGTTAAAATAACAACTATTGGTTGGGTTATTATTTTTGAGCACTATGGCAAATTTTAATTCTCATATGCATAGTAAATATACAGCAATATTTGTTTGTTAATAAAAATTGATTATTTTGTACTCCATTCAAATATATTCTGAATAAATCCTTTGCCGTTCTGATTTATCTTTTTATCAGGATACTTGAATTACTGAAATTCAATTTATAATTCATAATTAATATCAACAAAATTAAAGGAGTATTCATGTTAAA
>JAJDNK010000196.1 GCA_022340715.1 bacterium BMS3Abin03
TAAATCTATCTGAATATCGTTTCTTCTTGAAAATACTTCAGCTCCGTCAGGATTAACCATCGGCATAAAATATAAAGTTACGCTATTTAGCAAGTGTTGTTTGAAGTCTTTAAAGTGTTGTTCTGCAAGAAAGAAATTCATTATATCAAAAATTGCTGCAGTTGCTGTTGGCTCGTTACCATGCATTTGAGACCAGCAAAATATTTTCTTGGCTCCGTTTCCAATAGTGATTGTGAAAATATCTCGTTCTTGCACAGATTCTCCGACTTTATTCACCCTGAAAATATTTTTATTTTTTAATTGTTCAACTAGGGAAATTATTTCGGAATGTTTGAAACGACGGTGCGTTAGACTATTTTCTCTGTAGTTTTCATATCCGTAATAAAGATTCCAGGCGAACTGAATATTATGTGTCATCGAAGAGAAATAGTTTTGCTGTGAATAATAAATGTTTTGTTATAGTCTCAATTTATTTACTTACTGATTCTCTTGCAAAAAGAAAAGGATTCATATGTTAGCCCAAACTCTTTCATTAGGTTCAGATTTACCCGATTTCGATCTTCCCGGAGTGGATGGAAATCGCTATACACCTAAATCGTTTGCTGATAGTAAAGCTTTAATAGTGATCTTCAGTTGCAATCACTGCCCGTATGTAAAAGCTTACCAGGATAGGATAAAAGCAGTCCAGGAAGATTATAAAAGTAAATGTGTTTCTGTAATCGCTATTAATTCCAATGATGAAAAAAATTATCCGGAAGATTCATTTGAGAAAATGAAAGAAAGATTTGCAGAGGAAAATTTTAATTTTCCTTATTTGAGGGATGAAGATCAGTCTGTAGCAACTGCATTCAAAGCTACTCACACACCGGAAATATTTGTTTTCAATAGTGAAAGGAAATTGGTTTACAAGGGCAAGATTGACGACAACTGGCAGGAACCTGATAAAGTAGTAAATCAATATTTAAGAAATGCACTTGATGAACTTCTTGAGGGAAAGGAAATCTCCGTACCTGAAACTTTCTCAATCGGTTGTACAATAAAATGGATAACCTGAGAGTTAATACATAAACCCGATATTAAGTGTTACAAAAAATCCCTGGAGAGATTTTTTATATTTACCGAATAGTCCTTCCACGCCATCGTCAAAGAAACCAATATAGTAGTAACGCATATTGAGTCCTATAAGACTTGACTGATCTATACCGAAATTTGCACCGAAACCAACATAACCACCGGCGGATAATTTCATATGGGCATCACCGAACGCACTGAAATATTCCTTTCCATAAGGTGTCGTAAATACAATTGCAGGTCCTACACCTAAATTAAGATATGGTCTCAGATTGTCGGTTAATTCGTTCTTGAACAATCTGTATTGAAAACCAAAGTTTATCGGAACCTGGAATATCCGGTTCTTTTTTCCAATGACATAGGGATTACCCCAATAATCATAATATTCAATTTCTCTTTCATCCTTAGCTTCAGAAAAAGAAAGATCGGTAAAAAATGTAAGATCACCAGAGAGGTGGTGTCTGTAAAATCCGCCAAGACCGAAACCGCTTTCCCCTATCATTATATCAAGTCCGAGCGCATTATTCGGGAAAGACATCGGGGCTTTCGGTGGTGCAATTTCGCCGATTTCCTGTGCATTTAAACTAAGTATGGGAATTAGTAATATTATGAATATAAATAAGTTTTTCATATTAATCATTTTTCTTATATCCAATATTATTTAACTAATTAAGAATATCAAGCCCATCAATCATCAATGCTGAACGGTGTAAATAATCAATCCTTTTGGGATAATATATATAAAAACAGAAATGTCGGATGGGATTTGAAATCCTCAACTCCAGCCTTTAAATCTTTCTTAAAGGAACAAAATTTTCCCACTTCAAGCAAGATACTTATTTTGGGTTCAGGGTATGGTTATGATGCAATTGAAGCTGCAAAAATGGGATTGGAAGTTACAGCTGCTGATTTTTTGCAAATAGCAACAAATATCGCAATAAAAAATGCTGAGAAACAGAAAGTTAAAATCAATTTTTTAATTAAGGACTTTTTCACACTAAGACAAGATTATAATAGTTATTTTAATCTCGTTTACGATTATGTTAGCTACTGTGCAATTGATCCTTCAAGAAGAAAAGAATATGCGAAGTTGATAGGCGATTTATTAAAATGTAACGGAACATATATTGCATTATGGTTTCCTGTTGAAAAAAGAAAGGATGGCCCTCCATACGGGATAGACCTCGATGAAACACAAAAAATATTCTCGGGCTTCCTTAAATTACAAATGACTTTAATTCATAAAGATACCATCAATCCCCGCAAAGGAAGAGAAGTACTTCAAACATATCAAAAACAATGTTGAGGAAAAGCTGTGCCTGTTAACCTGGAATTAAAAATTAAAGTTGCCTCGCATTCAAAGTTTGAAATATTATTATCTGAAATCAGAGCAGAACGGAGAGGAATATTAAACCAGGAAGATGTTTACTACAAACACAAAAGTGGATTATTAAAACTAAGAACTGAAAATGGAAATGAAAGCCTGATCCATTATCAAAGAGAAGAGAAAAAATCAAATCGTTGGTCAGATTTTAGTTACATTAAATTCAAAGATAGAGGCAGTCGAAAATTCTTCGATAAGATTTTTAAACAGGAAATTATTGTACAAAAAAGGCGTGAGTTATTTTTTTACGATAATACACGAATTCATCTGGATACTGTGAAATCATTAGGAAAATTTGTTGAACTGGAAACATTGGTAATAAACGGAAAAGCTGATGCTAAAAAAAGATTCGATAAAATTATAAAATTGCTGGGACTTGATAATTGCCAGGAAATAAGAAAATCATATCGTCATCTTATGATCGGATTGAAAAGAAATAAATGATATTAACCAAGAGCAATAAAAAAGAAATAAATCTTGATCTCCTGGTCGAAACAAGGGTTAAAGAAGGTAGGCTAAGCGATCTTCTTATAATTGTTCCAACCAACAGAAAAATCCGTTCTCTAAAAAGAGAACTTATTTCCGCTTCACCCGGAAAAGCAACTTCAAAAATAAACTTAGAAACAATAGGAACTTATTCAATCAACCTGTTGCTGGGTGAAAATGGAAGAAACTCTCTTGTAAGTGAGCAAGCTTCGATTGTTCTCTTAAAACAGAGTTTTCATGAAGTAGAATTAAAATATTTCTCCAATTATAATGGAAATATACCTTTTGGAACGTTGGATAGGATAAAGAATGTAATTTCTGAATATAAAAGACATGGAATTACACCGGAAAAATTGCGTGCGGAATCAGAGAATCTTTCAGGCACGGAAAAAATAAAAGCGGAAGACATTGCAAATATATTTGAACGATATCGAAGAAAATACAATGAACTGGAGATAAGAGATATTGGTGATGTTTATAAAGAGCTAAATGAAAGTGATCGGGAATCATTTCAAGTAAACTTCACAAAATATTATCCTGATGTTTCTTTGATAATTATAAACGGATTTGATGAATTCACTTTACCGGAAATAGAAATAATAAATTCATCCGCTGATCTGAAAAATGTTGAACTATACATTTACTTCGATTATTATAAATACAATCCTTTTATCTTTTCGCACTTAGATAATTGCTACAAGAACCTTGAGCATAAAGGTTTTAAAGTGTTGAAAGATTTATCATCCATTGAACTGACCAAATTTGTAACTGATGTTCGTGAAAATCTTTTTACAAGTAAAAAATCCGGAATAAAAAATTATAAAAAGCAGATAAACGAAATAGCGGCTTTTAATCCTGAAGATGAAATTGCCCGGATAGCAAAAGAAGTAAAAAAACTGATTTTGCATGATAACATCGATCCAAATAAAATCTGTGTTGCTTTTAATTTAATAAAGCCCTACTCATCTGTTGTTCGCGATCAATTTGAAGTATTTGGAATTCCTTATAATCTAACAGACCGACTTTCGCTTAGTACATCATCTCCGGTTATAACAATTATTAATTTGCTGGAAATTATTGAGAACGATTTCTACTACAAGAATATTTTTCGTGCTCTCAGTAATGAATTTACCGGCAGGTTGAGTATCGATCTGAACAATTTACTCAAGGCTTCTATAGAATTAAAAATAATTTCAGGATTTAAAACCTGGAAGGAGAGATTAAATGATGCCGTGGAAGAACAGCAACTTGGAGACGGAACAAAGGACGAATACAAAAGATATAAAGTTAATTATGAAAAAGCTTTGAATGATATTGAAAAAATCCGTTCGTTCTTAAATAGTTTCGTAAAAAGAATGACAACCGAAGAGTTTCACAATAATTTATTAAAAATGATTGCAGATCTGAATCTTCACATTGCAGTTTTGAATAGTGTTGAAGAAAATATTGAGAAAGATGTTAAAGCAATTAATGCTTTCGTCAAAAGTGTTGAAGAATTGATGAGCTTATTACAGCTTGAATACGGCAAACAAAAAACATTCCCACTAAAGTTTTTTCTTAACGAATTAAAAACCATAGCTTCATTTAGCCGGTACAATGTAAAAGAAAAACCCGGTTACGGTGTGCTTATTACAACGTTGAACGAAATAAGAGGTTTGCAATTTGATTATCTTTTTATTGCAGGTTTAAATGATGGGAATCTGCCAACTCGTTTTTCACCGGAAATATTTTTCTCGGGATCATTTGTGCGAGAAGAATTAAATCATCAAACAGAAGAGCGTTATCAATTTTACCAGGCACTTTGTTCATGGCGTAAAGGTTTGTACTTAACTTATCCTCATAATGACGAAAAAAAGGAACTTGTTGAATCGAATTTTCTGATAGAGCTTAAGGATACATTTGATTTAAGTACCATAAATTCTGAGAGTTATAATGATACTATTTATTCTCAATATGATCTCCTGAAGTATGTTGGAAAAAACGTGGAACAAGATTTAGGCTTGAAGAATGAAAGAGGTATTAATCTTGGTTATATAAAAAAAGCCATTGAAGTAAATAATATAAGACTTCAGGCTCCGTTTTCTGCATCGCCGTATACAGGCATTTTAACAAATCAATTGGATGACGAACTAAAAAATAAATTAAACGAATTTAGAGAAAAACAGTTTTCAGTCACACAATTGGAAAGTTATGCCAAATGTCCTTACCAGTATTTTGCTGAACGCGTTCTACACCTGACTGCCTTAGAAGAACCTACTGAAGAACTCGAAGCATTTGAACTGGGTACTTTGCTACATTCAATATTATACGAATTTTACTCAACATTAAAAGAGTGGAAGTTGGTTTTAGCAGGATCGAACGATAGCGATTTTGCCAGGGCTGAAAAGCTGATATTTAAAGTTGCAGAAAATAAAATTGAAGAGTTAAAACTGAGTTCTGCGCTGACGTTCTACGAAAAAGAAAAAATTCTTGGAATCGAAGGTAATAAAAGAAATTCAATACTTTATAAATTTTTAAATGAAGAAAGAGATTCTCGCGACGGATTTATTCCTCAATATTTTGAAATGTCTTTTGGCGATGTGAAAAATCCTAAAGGAGAAAAATTATCAGGAAATAAAAAGTTTAAAGCTGCCGGCGTAAATGTTAGAGGAAAAATAGATAGAGTCGATCTGAATGAAACGGAAAAGACAATTAAGGTCATAGATTATAAACTCACCGGAAGAAAACCGGCCAAAAATGATTTGCTCACGGGAATATCATTACAGTTACCACTTTATCTTTATGCGGCTAAGAAATTAATTAATGCGGAGTTGAACGAAAATTATGATCCTTCGGGTTCTGAAATTTATTCACTGAAATTTAACGAGAAAGATTTTGGTCCTAAGTTAATAAGGAGCGATAATTCACGTTCATATGATAAAGACAGGTTAATTGAAATGTCCGGGGAAATGATAAATGTCTGTTTAGGTTCGATTGAAAAGTATGTTGATCAGATTTCGAGTGGAAAATTTAATCTGACAACACTTGAAGACCGGGAAAACAAAGTATGCGGTTACTGCAGCTTCAGATCAATCTGCAGGATACAGGAAATAGATTAATTCCAATCATTAATAATTACTTAAAAAATAGGACAATTTTATCAGGTTTATCTTAACCTGATTCTTCCTATTTTCAAAACAAAAAATACAATATTCATTACAAGGGACACAATGTTTCATAGATTTCTCGCTGTTTTATTCTTGATTTCATCGATTAGTTTTGCTCAGCAAAAAGATTATAAACCATGGATTAAGGCTGAACGGGATAACTTTAAAAAAACAAACGAACTATCAAATGTTCATTACCCAGGTGATACTAAAATCGATGTTACATATTATGGACTGGATCTCAAGGTAACAACAAATCCAAACAATCTAATTGGTAATGTTACGATAGGAGTTAAATCAGATACCAGTTCTCTTAACACTTGTTTTTTAGACTTGAGAGATATTTTAACAGTTGATTCAGTATTGTTGAATGAATCTTCAGTATCATTTAGTCATTTAAATAATAAAATCATCATTATGCTCGGTCACACCTATAATCAGGATGAAACATTTACACTTAAGGTTTTTTATCACGGCTTACCGGGCGGAAGTGGATTTGGAGGTTTTTATTTTAGTACACACAGCGACACGCCAATTATTGCTAGTCTAAGTGAATCATATAGCGGGCCTTATTGGTGGCCGCAGAAAGATACTCCGGCCGATAAAGCAGATTCTTCAGATGTTTGGATAACTGTTGCAGAAGATTTAATCCCTGTCTCTAACGGGTCGCTTAAAGGCATTACAGACAATGGAAATGGTACTCACACTTATCATTGGAAGAATCATTATTCGATTGCTAATTATCTTATATCGATTGCAATATCTAATTATATACAATACAATACTTACTATCATTATGGTGTAAGTGATTCAATGGTTATTACTAATTTCATTTATCCGGAAAATTTTGAAAATGTAAAATCTTATGTTGATGAAACTGCTAATATGATCAAAGTATTTAGTGATCGTTACGGTGAATATCCTTTTATAAAAGAAAAGTATGGTCATGCTGAGTTTCAATGGAGTGGAGCTATGGAACATCAAACCTGTACATCTATGGGATTCTGGGGATCTGGAGTAATTTCACATGAACTCGCGCATCAATGGTTCGGCGATATGATAACCTGTAAAGATTGGCATCATATCTGGCTGAATGAGGGATTTGCAACATATTCTGAAGCAGTTTACATTGAAGCTAAGAGCGGAAAAGCTGCATATGATTCACAAATTCGGTCTGAGATGATTAATGCAAAAAATGCTCAGGGAACAATCTGGGTGCAGGATGTTTTAAATGAAGGCGAGATTTTTAACGGTGCCCGATCTTATTCTAAAGGGGCTTGTGTGCTTCATATGCTCAGGGGAATTGTTGGTGATTCAACGTTCTTTAATATCCTTAGAGCTTATGTAACTAATCCAAAGTTAGCTTATGGTGTTGCTACAACTGAAGATTTTCAGGCTGTGGCTGAAAATGTATATAGAAAATCACTTAAATACTTTTTCCGGGAATGGATTTATGGTGAAAACTATCCCACTTATACAATCGATTGGAGTTATTCTGGTCCTTCCGGGAATGTATATGGAGTAAAATTAGATATATCACAGGAAACAAATACGAATCCGACATATTTTTCAATGCCGGTTCAAATAAAAATTAACACATCGGTAGGTGATACGATCGTAACCGTTTTTAACAATAAACAAAATCAGAGTTTTTCGATAGATGTTATTGGCGAACCAATAGGTATTATATTCGATCCAAACAATTATATTTTAAAAAGCATTTCTTCAATAACTCTTACTGAAGAACCTCAGAGTCCGTTCGAATTTAAACTGGAACAGAATTATCCAAATCCTTTCAATCCAATTACTAGAATTGAATATCAGGTTTCGGAACGTGAACATGTCATATTAACAATTTACGATGCATTAGGAAACGAAATAAAAACTTTAGTGGATGAAATAAAACCTGCAGGGGAATATAATGTAAAATTTGATGCAGGTAATCTTCCCAGTGGAGTTTATTATTATAATTTGAAAGCTGGTTCATATAATCGTACAAGAAAGATGATGCTTTTAAAGTGACTTTTTTAAGTGATTCTGAATAGGGAATTAAGCTTTTCAAAGTGGGAAAGGTAAAGTATAGACACTTTTCATAATATTATAACTTGCTTTCAGTAAATTAATTCTTGACAACAAAATCTTAAATTTTTATTTTTGTCTTGCCACTGCTTAATAAAGCGGTGGCAATTTTTTTTAAATCATTCAACATTAAGAGAAGTTTATATGCCCGAAGAAAACTTTGTTTATCTCACAAAAGATAGATTGGTCGAGCTTGAAAAAGAATTGAAAGAAATGAAAACGAACGGCAGAAAAGAAATTGCTGCCAAAATTGCCGAAGCACGAGCACATGGTGATCTTTCAGAAAACGCCGAGTATGAAGCTGCTAAAGAAGAACAGGGATTGTTTGAATTGAAGTTAAGTAAGCTTGAGGCTATGCTTTCCAGGGCAAGAATTATCGATACAACTAAATTTCCCCAGGACAAGGTGCATATTTTATCTAAGGTAAAAATTAAAAATCTGAAAACCCAAAAAGTATTTGATTATTTGCTGGTTTCTCCTGAAGAAGCTGACTTCCAGGAAGGAAAAATTTCCGTTACATCTCCTGTTGGTAAAGGATTAATGGGAACAAAACTTGGTGATAAGGTTAAGGTAAAGGCCCCGGCAGGCTTACTTGAATTTGAAATTCTTAATATCGATTGAATATTTCATTACAGACTTTTTTAGGCAATTATATTCTTCATTTATTGGCAGGACTTTTTGATAAATTAACAACTTAAAAATTAATTCTGAATTATAATTCAGTTTGTCATTTAAATTATGAGCAATCAGAAAACGATTGAGCAAAAAGTCGTAAAGTTTATCCACGAAAAAGATCTGATTAGCAATAAAGATAAAATCCTTGTTGCGCTTAGCGGAGGGCCCGATTCAGTTTTTCTACTCTTTTTTTTGAATAAGTACAGAAAAAGGTTTGATATTGAATTAGGTGCTTTTCATCTTAATCACAACTTAAGAGGAAATGAATCAGATGAGGATAATAAATTTTGCAGGGAACTGGCCTCAAAAAACAGAATTCCGTTTTTTCAAACGTCTAAAAACATTAGGCTTTTTGCGAAGAAAAAAGGCTTATCACTCGAAGAAGCCGGCAGGGAAATAAGATATAGAGAACTGAAAAAGATTGCGAAGCAAAATGGATTTACAAAAATTGCAACGGGTCATAATTTAGATGATAATGCCGAAACAATGTTATTGAATTTTATTAAAGGATCCGGAATGAATGGTTTATCGGGCATTGTTGAAAAACGAGATAATATCATAAGACCGATTCTTATTCTTACTAAAAATGAAATTCATGACTATCTTCGCAAAAGTAAAATGAATTACAGGATTGATAGTAGCAATCTTAAGGACGATTACCAGAGGAATTATTTACGTAATCAAATAATTCCTATGATAAGAAAACAATTAAATCCGCGGTTTGATGATGCAGTATTTAAAACTTCGGAAATAATGAAAAATGTTAATGGTTTTATAAATGATGAGCTTGACAAAAATTTAGAAAAATGTGCCTCTTTTAAAAATGAAACGTTGACTATCAATTGTAGAAAATTAAAAGAACTGAATGAACACCTGATTGGTTCATTTTTCCATTTGGTAATTAAAAAGTATTTTAATGTAGAATCAGAACAAAAAAATATTACCGACCTTCAAAAACTTTTGGATAAACAAACAGGGAGGAAGCTAAATCTTGTTAATGAATTAACTGCCACGAAAGAACGAAATTCAATTATCATATTTAACAAGAAGTTAACGGATTTTGTAGAAAAAGAAATAAAACTTAAAATAGGCGATAAAAGAAAAATTGGTGATAATGTTATCAGCATTTCTGAAGTGAATAGCTCAAGTATTAATTATAGTGATTTTCCTGGCAAAGAATATGTGGATGCCGGGAAGATTAAAGGAAGCTTGATTTTAAGAAAATGGAAAGAGGGCGAGAGATTTCATCCACTTGGAATGAAGCATTCTAAAAAAGTATCGGATTTTTTAAATGAGCAAAAAATACCATCATATAATAAAAAAAGGCAGCTAGTGCTTACTGAGTCAGGGAGCATTGTGTGGATTGTTGGTATCAGAATTGATGAAAGGTACAGGATTAGTAAAAATACAGATAGGGTACTGGAATTATGTCTGAGTTGATAAACGGTGTAAAAGATATAATTAAAATTGGTGAGGACGTTTTTGTACCATTGTTGACTGAAGAGCAAATTCAGGCGAGAATAAAAGAGTTGGCTGCTGAAATTTCAAGAGATTATAAAGGCAAAGTTCCTGTATTCATAGGTGTATTGAATGGCTCATTTATATTTATGTCTGATTTAATTAAAAGTGTGGAATTAGACTGTGAAATTGACTTTTTTAAATTATCCAGTTATGGTGATGCAAAAATCTCTTCAGGCAAGGTTACAATGCTTAAAGAGTTAAATTGTGATGTAACAGACAGGGATATCATAATTGTAGAAGATATTGTTGATTCCGGTCTTTCGGTAAAATATATTGAAGATCTGTTTTCGGAAAGTAAACCTAAAAGTATGAAGCTGGTAACGTTGTTGACTAAGCCTAATAGTGTGAAATATGATGTAAAAATTGATTATATTGGCTTCAATATTCCAAGCAAATTCGTTATAGGTTATGGCCTTGATTACGCTCAAAAATACAGGAATTTGCGATCAATTTATGTTTTAGATGATGATAAGGGGATATAAAAATAAATTAAGAATAATAATATGAAAATTCTTTATGCCTGATAATAATAGAAAGAACGAAAATATGCCGGGAGGATCCAAAGGTGGAGGTCCTAAAAAACCGGATGATAATTTTGATTGGTCGAAAATAATCAGGATGGTATTTGGTTGGGGAGCTGTTATTGTAGCGGCTGTTATTGTAATGCAAATGGTTAGAACCGGTCAGGATAACTACGTTGAAATTCCATTCGACGCTTATGAAAACCTTTTAGATAATACTGATAAAATAGCGGAAGCAAAGATTACCAAATCCGATGTTAACGATTATTATTTCACTTCCAAGCTAACTTCGGAAGCAACGATAAATATAGACGGGAAACCAAAAAAAGTTACAGCGATTTCAGTTTATATTCCTGAACCTATTATAAAAGATCAGGAGGCAATCTGGCGGAAAAAAGGAATTGTTTATTCTTTTGATAAAGAATCGAGTGAGTGGTTAAATATCATTATAGGTTTTCTCCCCTGGATTTTAATCATAGCTGTCTGGGTGATTATTATGAGAAGAATGCAGGGACAGGGCGGAGGCTCACGCGGAATCTTTTCATTCGGAAAAAGTAAAGCAAAATTAATAACTCAATCCGGTCAGAAAGTTACGTTTAGAGATGTTGCCGGTGCTGATGAAGCTAAGCTCGAACTGCAGGAAGTAATAGAATTCCTAAAAGAACCTTCAAAATTTCAGAAACTCGGAGGTAAAATTCCTAAAGGTGTTTTGTTATTAGGACCTCCTGGGACAGGTAAAACATTACTTGCGAGAGCAGTTGCCGGTGAAGCTGGTGTTCCATTTTTCTCAATTAGTGGTGCCGATTTTGTTGAAATGTTTGTTGGTGTTGGAGCAAGTCGTGTAAGAGATTTATTCGATCAGGGAAAAAAGAATGCACCATGTATAATTTTTATTGATGAAATAGATGCTGTCGGAAGACATAGAGGTGC
>JAJDNK010000205.1 GCA_022340715.1 bacterium BMS3Abin03
CCACCGAATACTCCGTTTATGCAAACGACAACCTTTGAGTCCGGCTCAACAAGATTTACCAGGCAGGTTTCCATTCCGACTGATCCCGGGCCGGAAACAGCAAATGTAACTTCGTTCTCAGTCTTAAAGGTATATTTAAGAAGCGATTTTATATCATCCATCAACTCAATGAATTTAGGATCGAGGTGACCGATTGTTGATCTTGCCAATGCTTCAAGCACTCTTGGATGAACATTCGAGGGACCCGGTCCCATTAATATTCTTTCAGGGGGTTGAAAAGATTTAGAACTCATAAAAACTCCGTATTAAATTTATTCTATAATAGAGTGGCTTTTTCCAAAATTGTTTTTAAATCTTCTTTATCATTTAATGAAAGTTCCTGTAGAGGTTTTCGTGGAAGTCCTCCAAAATAACCAAGCATATCCATTGCGGCTTTCAATCCTGCAACTCCATACTTTGAGGTAATTGCCTTATTCACTGAAAGAAGACGATATTGTATTTCCTTTGCTTCTTCCAATTTTCCTTCAGCAATGAGATTATATATTTGATAACATTCATTAGGAGCAATGTTAGCTAAAGCCAGCACACCCCCGTTTGCACCCGCATTTAATCCTGGTAAAAGAACAGAACCGGTTCCAACAAACACAATAAAATCATCAGGCGTATTGTTAATAGTTTCTGAAATCTGAGCTATATTTTCTGTACTGTCTTTTATTCCAATGATGTTTGGATGCTGAGCTAGCTCTGTAATTGTCTCCACAGCAATATTAACATTTGTGAATTTGGTTACATTGTAAATTATCAATGGAATTGAAATTGAATCGGCGATCGTTGTATAGTAAGTAATGAAAGCATTATGATTCATACCGGACTTGTAAAAAGACGGAGTGATAATTAAAGCAAAATCAGCACCCATTTTTGCTGCATTATTTGTTAAGAATATCGTGTCCTTAATAGATTCTAATCCTGTACCGGCTATTATTTTTTTTTCGCTGTCCGCATATTCCTTAACAGAAGCAATAAGTATCAATTTTTCTTCATTTGTAAGAAGAACACTTTCCCCATTTGACCCAAAGACTACATAACCGGATAAATCTGTTTGGTTGAATTTTTGGATATTCTCTTCAAACTTATCAAGAGCTAATTCATCGTTCTGGAAAGGTGTAGTAACAGGTGGGAAAATTCCTTTAAGAGTTTCGTTATAATTCATAATTTTCCAGTCAGTTTTATCAGTTTCTAAAAATATTCTTTGCTACGAACCAAACGTTTGCTGGTCTTTCCGCAAGTCTCCTCATATACCACGGATACCAGAATTCGCCGTAACTAATTAAAGTCCTGATATTGTAGCCTTCTTCCGCTAATTTGAATTGTTCTGCAGTTTTAATTCCGTACAACATCTGGAATTCAAGTTTTTCTTTTGGTAATCCGATGACAGATGCTTCGTTTCTTATTTGCTGCTGTAATCTTAAATCGTGTGTACCGAATGCAACTCTTATGCCTCTTTCCTGAATTTGTCTTACGAGGTATTTAGAGAGTTCGAAAAAATTTTCATCCACATTTTTCTTCTTTTTAAATGCAATATTTTCCGGTTCTTTATAGGCGCCTTTTACCAGTCTTATCCACGGATTTATTTCGATCATATCCTTCAAATCATTCATAGTTCGGTAGAGATATGCCTGGAGACAGAGTCCGACATTATCGTATTCTTCTTTTATATTTTTATAAAACTCTAAAGTTTTATCAACATAAGAACTATCCTCAATATCTATAAAAACATTGTTATTACACTCCTTCGCTCGTTTGGTTATTTGCTTAAAAAATTCGAGTGTTTTTCCGAAAGATAGATCAAAACCAATTTGGGTTAGCTTCAGGGAAACTTCTATATCGAGCTTTTCATTGTTGATTCTATTTATCAATTCAAGGTAATGTTTTGCTGCAGTTTCAGCTTCGGAAAGATCTTTTATATTCTCGCCAAGATGAGTAAATGTTGTAGGAATTTTCTTCTTTAATAATTCTCGTGTTGCGTTAATAGCATCGGTGGCTGTTTCACCGGGCATAAATTTTTTAACAGCATGACGTACAAATGTAAAATTCGTAACATGATTTCGCATCCAGTTATTTTTTGATCCCCAAAGAAGAAGGGAACGTCCAGCACCCAACTCAATCTCCTCGAATAATTTATCAAATTTATATTTATTAAAATACTTTTTTGGAAGTCCATTTAAAAATTGAATTCATCTTTTTATAGATCTTTTATCTCAAGCATTTAAATGTTTTAAACAAGCAAGAAAATTATATACTAATTTTGTTATTAGATATTTGTAAATAACCCGATTAAACCTTACTTCATTCAATATTAATTGAAACGTTTCAAGAGGTAAATAAGTGCTGTTTTATAATTAGACATGAAGTAAAAATTTCCAAATATGGGATCAACAAATCAGAATAGTTGTCGTTTACCAAGAGCCGGAAAAATTAAAAATTATAGTCATTTTATACCATTTTTATTCCTTCTAACTTTTTGTGAACTAGATTGTTTCATAATGGAATGATTTCAAAGGTTTTGGCACAGGATTAGAGAATTAAAGGCACTACTTATAAAAAGCGAGGCACTTATGAAAAAATCTTCTACTGCTCAATTTATTCTGCGGCCCACCGAACTTGAAGAAATTTTTCTATACGAACTATGTAAACAAAACTGGTTAACTATATCAATCAGCACTTTACTCAGCGAAGAATTAATTATTTCGCTACAATAAATACCTGTTTAATATTTGAATAATAAATTTAATAACAGCGGGTATTTATCAACAAAAATTAAATAAGTTTTAATTCGGGTTATTAAAACATGGACATACCTTTAATTGACAGAAGCAATTATCTGAGGGGATTATTAGTACTTGCAAAAAAAGACAACCAGGTTTCAGAACACGAGAAAAAAATAATACTTGATGCCGGTAAAAAATTAGGCTTTTCAAGTTCTTTCTGTGAAGAAATTTTAAATACAATCCTGCATAACGATTGTGTTTGCCATGAACCAATCAAGTTTGATAATTATACAGTTGCCAAATCATTTATAATTGACGGAATTAAATTAAGTCTTTCGGGGAAAAATATAACAAATGATGAGCTACAATGGCTACGTAAGTCTGCAGAAAAGAATAATATCAGTAAGAAGTGGGTCGATAAACAGGTTGCCAACTTCGAGTATATAACAAGTAATCCTTCCATTACACAATTAACACTCTATTCAATAATTTAATTATAACCAATTATTGTTCAGATTGACAATCAAGTTCGTATTTCTTTCAGTTGATTTTCTTCATTAATAAAGATAATGTTACAAACGGTTATCTTTATTTTTTGGAGATTATTATGAGACCTCTCTTTACTATTCTGTTGTCACTGCTATTTTGTACATCTATTTTATCACAAAATGAAATTGGTGTGGGTATTAATGGCGGAGTGAATATTCCGGTAGGTAATTTTCATAAATATTATTCCATAGGATATTCCGGTGATGCACAGATTTTATACAATGTAAATAACGCTTTCATTTTAGTATTAACAAGCGGTTATCATTTGTGGAAAGTTGATGAAGATGCCTACAATAAAAGAGCAAACGAGCTGGCACAAAATCAAAAATATAATTTTGATTCACATTTTAGAATAGTTCCTATTTATCTTGGAATAAGATATTTTCTTGGCAGGGGAAAACACCGTCCATTTTTTTCGTTGGATTTTGGAGGTTATGCGTATGAGTTTAAGATTTCAGGAATAATAAATTCAACACTTCCAAATGCTAATACTATCCCGATAAATATTCCTGAGACAAAGAAAACGGACACACAAACTGCACTTGCGGTAGGATTCGGATACTTTTATAATCTTAGCAAAAACTGGAATGTTGAAGTTCATTCAAAATATACTGTGCTTTCCAGCGGTTATGTAATAAATGAACCTGATAAAATAGTTACGCCGGATGGCGCAACTACAGATTATGGAAGTGCAAAAAAGTTAAATTTTATTTCCATAAGTGCAGGTATTAATTACATTTTTTAGTTGAATAAATGAATTAAAATTTGTTTGCAACTATTATTGTTAAGACTTTATTATAAGTTTTCCGGATATTCATTAAATATTTTATTGAGAAAATATTAATGATAATAATCTACTTTACAACCACACCCGTCCCACATTTTTTCATACGTTGATAATCTTTCATCAATAAAATTTATTGCTTTATTAAGACTTTTCATTATTCTCAGACATAGTTCATGGTTCAGTGTTATCTCCTGAATTATTAAAACTTTATTTATCTCTATTATCCTGATTTTACCGGAAATATGTGTTTCTTCTTCGCGGACAATTTTTAGATTTTTCAATTTTAATATTTCCTGAAGCAAAGCTTCCTTTAGAATTAAAATACGCTTATTTTCCAGGTTTTTTATTAAATCATCGAAATTCATAAATTCTTAGCTATGGTACTTTATTTGAAGATAAGATGATTCAAATTTTTTATGGATTCACAAACAAATAACTGATTATTTCATTAAAAATTAAATAAAATCTTGTAGTTTGTTGTCAATCTGTGAATATTGTATACCCAAAATAATTTTGTTTCGTTCACTTTAAAGAGAGAGTAAGGAATGATCAAAACGTTTCTTCTATTACTTTGTGGGGGATTTTTATCTGTGATGACTGCTCAGGATTCTAGTGAAAACAGCGGTAAATTCAGCGGATTAACATTTGGCGATTATTACTATGTTGTGAAAAATCATGATAAAAGCATAAAGGATCAGCATGGTTTCTGGTTCAGACGAATTTATTTTACTTATGATTATACAGTAGATGAAGATTGGTCTGCAAGATTTAGATTGGAAATGAGAAACGCAGGAGATTTTAAATCCAATTCACCAATTACACCTGTAATAAAAGACGCCTGGCTGCGATATAAATTTTTGAATCAATCAGTTTATTTGGGAATTTCGGGAACCCCAACATTTGCATTGATAGAAGACACCTGGGGTTACCGTTCAGTAGAAAAAGTTCCTGTTGATTTGTACAAAATGGGAAGTTCGAAAGATTTTGGTATTGCACTTAAAGGAAAAATAGATCAGAAAGGT
Organism: bacterium BMS3Abin03; assembly: GCA_022340715.1. Taxonomy (GTDB): domain Bacteria; phylum Bacteroidota; class Ignavibacteria; order Ignavibacteriales; family Ignavibacteriaceae; genus BMS3ABIN03. The sequence continues at coordinate 5,127 of JAJDNK010000205.1, forward strand.
ATATTTAATTATCATGCTATGTACAGTAACGGAAATGGTATTAAATATGAAATAGATAAAGGAAAAGCGGGGATGCTTGCCTTTTCAGTTCAGCTTAAAAACGGATTGATCTTTGAGGCTTATGGAGATTACGCCGATCAACCTAACCATACCGATACTTATATTTTGCAGGGATTTATTGCATATAAAGCTGAAAAATTCAGAATAGGTGTACAATACACAAATCAATGGATTCATCAAACAAATGCAGACAAGAGAGATTTAAGAATACTTTCCGGTTTTGTAACCAGCGATATTTCAAATTGTTTTAGTTTATTATTACGGGGTGATAGAAGTTTTGATGCGAACCCAAAAGCAGATGGAATTGATTTTATTCCTTTTGATCCAACTGTAAAATTTACACTTATTATTTTCGGGATTGATTTTCACCCGGTGAAAAATGTAAAAATTATTCCGAACATCGAATTTGCAAAGTACAATAAAAACAGTGTTGGCATTACTCCCGATGACGATTTGTTTGCCAGAATAACTTATTTCTGGAGTTTTGATTAATTAAGGATTGTTAATCGTAAATAAGCTGTCATTCAGAGAGAATCTTTTTTATGGTCAGGAATTTTGTGATAGGTATTAAAAGATTCCTTCTGAATGACATTTACTATTATTTATCAATAAATTATATAGTTGGCCATAACCAGCCGAAAATACCCGCAGTGAGTAAAGCGTAAATTAATCCGTCAAAAAAAGATTTTAAAGTTGCTGTCCAATTTTTTTTATACCAAATACTATTCTGTAACAAAGCCAGACTGTAACCAGCAAAGGCAACTGTACCTGTTACTCTAAAAACCATGAGATAATGTGTTCCAGCTGGAAGTGTAAATCCTGCAAGATAAGCGGCAAAAATACTTACAATTATACAGTATATAAACCATTGGAAAAGCAGACCTCCCATAGCAATTTTTCCTGATGGAAAAATAGTAAATACACCCATCGGCCCTTTATTCATTTTGTCTTTAAATTCCTGGCTCTGTCTTTCTTTATTTGTTTTGCAGTACGGCATCATATAATCTCCTGCCGGGATATTATACTTCCTCAAATCCTCCATAATTTTATCCTCTTCAGGCAGAGTATTAAAGTCCGAGTTATGATAAGTAAATACAGTATGTAAAATTGAACTGATTATAAATACAGCAACAGCGGATAGCAAAATAGGAAGCCAAAGTGCAATGATGGGTTCCATTTTATCTCCTCCTAAATTGTTGATAATAGTTAATATTTTCCCTATGAGATTAAAATAATAAATTTCATTTATGAATTAAAAGAATTCAGGTAAGTTTTAAAAGATTAAGATATCACTAAAAAATCAAGGATTTATAACCGATTTTTTATTTTAAAGTGAAAGTATCGCCAGAATTATAGCAAAAATATTTTTAGAAATACCTAATATTTTTCCGATTTCGCCCAAATCATATTTCATTCTCTCTCCATATTGAATATCGAGAAGAAGTCTTAATGACTCATGGTAAGTTTTCATTTCATCTTTTGAATAAGTAAAGATATTTCCTGATGCTAAATTGTTTAATGATAAAGTCCCCGAATAAATTTGTTTATTGTTTAATCTATACCCCGGAATAAATATTTCCCATTTTTTCAGCTCACTGTTGTAAAATATTTTTGGTTCAAAAGTGTTTTTCTTGAAGTAAGGAATATCAGATTTATTAGTGTCGATTTTTATAGTAGCGGTATTAGAAGAATCTTTATAATCAACATTCTGGGCGGCGAATTGAAAATTAATAGTAAGTAAAAGAAAAATTATTAATCTAAAATTCAACTTTAATTTTTCCCGTTAATCTTAATAATTCTTATATCTGTTAAATTATTTATAACAAATTTAGACTTAAAAGTTTAATCAGTAGTTTAAAATAAGAAAAGCCAAAAAATGATTTCTGGCTTTACTTGGCATAGTATGTTTTTCTTATTAAATTTTAATTTTGATCTTCTTCATCTTCCTTTTCGTTATCTCGTGAGCCGGATTTTTTTTGGACCGGGTTACCTAACTTATCAAATAGTAAATCCTGTTTTTTACTTCCGATTGAAATCTCGGCTTCAAAATTAACATTACCATCCTCATCGACAATTTTAGCAGCTTCTGAAATCTTAAAATCTTTGTAATTAGAATTTATATATGGAATTATTCCGGAAGGTAATTCACTAAATTGAATCTGAGTTTCAGTTTCCTCAATTTCACCCTCTTCATCCAATATTACGGAAGTCTTTATTCCATTTTGAATAAAACCTGCTTCAAATTGGTCCTTGCCTTCCTTATCCCATTTTACTTCTTTAATGCCAGGATATTTTTTAGCAAAGGAATTTTTAACATTAAGAGGGATTGTAGATTCCTGTGAAAAAGCTGTAAAAGAAAAAAGTAATACGGAGGATATCATAATCATAGTTTTCATTTTAATACCTTTAAATTTATTGAATTTGTGCCGTTACAATATATAAAGCAAATCTGAAGAGATTTTGAAGCAATAAATAAAATTATTTTTCTAATAACTTTAACAAGGTTGGTAAAACCACAAGCAATAAAGGAAGTGCAAGTATAAAACCTCCAATAATTGCAATGGCAAGAGGCTGATGCATTTGTGCGCCTGTGCCTATTCCAAGAGCTAATGGAAAGAGAGCTGTTATCGCTCCTAAAGCCGTCATTAAATTTGGTCGAAGACGAGTAGATACTGATTGAACAATTGAATCTTCTTTATTCAAATTATTTTTTCTATTTTCCTGGTACTGCAAATATGTGAAGATTGCATTTTCACCTATGATACCCACAATCATAATTATACCTGTATAACTTCCAACATTTAGCGGAGTTCCGGTAATAAAGAGTGCCAACAAACAACCAGCCATTCCAATTATTGCAATAGACATTATTGCAAAGGAAATTTTTAAACTTCTGAATAAAAAGAGAATAACTGTAAAAACAAGAAGTACTGCTGAAATTAAAATACCCAGTAATTCTTTAAACGCTTTTTGCTGTTCGGCATAAGCACCGCCATAAACTATTTGATAACCAGGCGGAAGAGTGATTTTGGATTGAACCTGCTGTTGAATATCCTTTAAAGTGCTGCCTAAATCACGGTTATTTAATCTTGCGGTAACTGCAACCATCTGCTTTAAGTTATCGCGATCAATTTCTGCAACACCTTCGTTGACAACAAGATCAGCAAATTCATCGATAGGTTTCATCTTCCCATCATTAAGAAAAATAAAACTATGCTTTAATTTACCGAATGAAACAGGATCGGAATTTTCCATCATCCTGATATCGACAAGCTGATTTTTTTCGAGGATGGAGCCTACAACGGTGCCTTCAATCTTTGTTTGCATCTGGAACTGGAAATCTTCGGGAGAAAGCTGATATTGGGCAAGGTTAGCAATTTTCGGTTCAATGTTTATTTCTGGACCTGCGATTATTATTCCATTAAAAACATCGGCAGTTCCGTTAACATGCTCAACAATACCAGCAACACTATCTGCAAGAGAGACTAACTTTTTGTGATCATCACCAAATATTTTTACTTCAATCGGTTGAACAGAAGCCATCAAATCCCCAAGCATATCACCAATAACCTGCCCGAAGTCCACCTGTAAACCAGGCAAAGTTGATTCTATTCTTGTTCGAATTTCATTTATAACTTCGTCTGTTGTCCTCAATCTATTCTTTTCAAGCTGAATTAAATAATCACCATCATTAGCTTCAGTAATAAAGAATCCCATTTGTGTTCCTGTGCGACGTGAAAAGCCTTCAACTTCAGGAATATGTGATATTATCTTATCAACAACTTTTAACATTTTATTAGTTGCTTCAAGAGAAGAACCAGCAGGACTTTTATAATCAAGAACAATTGCACCTTCATCCATATCCGGTAAAAAGCCGGATGGTAATTTGGGAAGAATAACGAAAGCAGTAATTATCAGTAGTAAAACAAAACCACCGGCAAGGTAAGGTTTAGTAATAAAGAAACTGACAAACTTAAGTGACTTAACAGAGTGAGACTTTTCTTTTACTGAATGCTTTTCAAAAGAAAATAAAATGTAAATAACGGGTAGACCAATCCAAGTGACTAAGAAAGAGCAAACAAGAGTAATGATCATCGTATCGGTCATAACTTTAAAGTATGCGCCTGCAACACCACCCATTAAGATAAACGGAAGAAAAATTACAATTGTACTTAGAGATGACCCTATCATAGCAGGAAGTAAATATTTTACTGCACGTGCTACAAGATGATAGCTATTCTCTTCGGGATTTTCTTCGTGTGTTCGATGGATCTGTTCAACAACAACGATGGCATCATCTATAATTAAACCTATTGCGGCAGCAATTGCACCAATGGTCATTATATTAAATGTGTAGTTCCATGCATAAAGAATAATAAGAGTTAAACCAAGAGTTAACGGAATAGTGATAAGAATAACCGAGCTTGCTTTAAGCGACCTGAGAAACAGAACTGTTATAAAAATCGCAAGCAATAAACCGATCCATAGAACATCTTTGAGACTACTTATTGAATCGCTAACAAAATCTGCCTGATTATAAAATGGGCGAAGTTCAACACCTTTGGGCAAAGTTTTCTGAATTTCCTGTAACTGAGCTTTCACCCCCTTTGTAACATCAATTAAATTCGCAGTAGGCTGTTTAACGATAGCAATAAGGGGAACGTCTTTTCCATCAGCATTTATCTTAATGAATTCTCTTCTTTCCGCTACTTCAATTTTCCCAATATCTTTCAGATGAATTTTACTTTTAGATGAACTGATTATGAGAGTATTTTCAAGCTCCGCTTTCTGATCAATTGCCGCATCGGTTAAAGTTAAATAGAGACGATTATAATCGGAAGTTAAACCATTTGATATAATAAAATTTGACTTTGAGAGAACATCTGCAATTAAAGCAGGTGTAATCCCGAGATTACTAAGCTTTACAGGATCGAGAATAATATGATATTCTTTTACCTTACCACCAATTACAGCAACATCCGAAACTCCTTCCACTCTTGCGAGAATTGGTTTAATAGTAAATTCTGCAAGCTTTCGCAATTCTATTTGATTTAATCCTTCACCCTGTAATGAAAAACCCATTACCGGTAAAATAGAAGGATTCATTTTTTCAATTGATATATTTATATCTTGAGGAAGAATTTGCTTTATTTCATTGATTCTGGCTTCAATTCTTTGTTTTCCCAAATCAATATCGGAGCCCCAATTAAGAAAAGCAGATATTTCACAGCTGCCTCGACTGGTAGTGCTTCTGATCATCTGCAAATCTTCAACACGTTTAATGGCATTTTCCACAGGAATAGTTACAGTGACCATCATTTTATCAACAGGCTGCTCACCATTATCCGCAATAATCTTTATTTTGGGGAATGTTATATCAGGGAACAATCCCGTTTTAATATTTAAAAGTGAATAGATTCCACCTAAGAGAATTAAAAAAAGGATGGCAGCAACAGGGCTTTTATATTTTTGATAGTAATTATTCATATTACCGGATTATAGTTACTTTGGCTGTATCAGGTAAACCGTAAGCACCGTCAGAAATAATTTTATCGGTAAGACTTAATTCAGGTTTTAGAACCTGAACCAGGCTATCTTTTTCTATTCCCTTTACGATATCAATCCTAACTGCAGTTGAATCATTTATAAGCTGCATAATCCAGAATCGGTCAAGCGTTTCGTTGCTTAAAACAGAACTTTGGGGAAGAGCTAAAACATCTTTCGCAGACGAAATGGGAATTTTAACTGATACATTTAAGTTTTCGGGCAAGGAAACAGATGCAAAAGGTTTAAGAATATAATTTTGAGTTTGTGAAGTCGGATCGACGCTGGGCAGAATTTTCTCAATAGCAGCTTTGATAAATCTTCCATCCGGAAAAGTTACCGTGCATATAGATTGAGTATTAATTTCGGATGTATACTGATACGGGACGTTGAGATTAATTCTTAAAGACGAAGGATTTGAAATAGTTGCTAACTCTTCCCCTTCAGAAACAAAATCTCCCGTGTTGTAATTCAGAAAGGTAAATACTCCGCTTGCACGGGCCCGGATAAGTATATTTCCCATAAATAGTCTATCACCGATTTTAATTTCCAGCGTATCGTTAGCAGACGATTCTTTTGTTCTTATTAGAAAAAGAGAATCACCAACACTTACTTTATCACCAATATTTTTATACACTTTATTTATAAAGCCTTGAAATGTGGAGCGGACGATTTCCTTATTCATAAAAACAGTATTAGCATTAAGAGTAATAAATTCTGTTAAATTTGTTCGTACAGGATGTGAGATTTTAACAGGTGAAACAAGTTCAACTGGTGTGTCCGTATTATTATCTGATGTACAGGAAAATAATAAAATAACACACGGAAAGATAAACCACTTTGTAATCCTGAATAGGATAATAGTGTAGAAATTATTCATACTGCCAATTCCAATAATTAAAATTGTTTATTTGCATTTGATATTCGATTTCTTTATCAATTTTACTTTTTTTCAGATCAATAAAATTTTTGAGAATATTCAGAAACTCAATAGTTGATATATCCCCCTTATATAAGTCTCTTACAGAAATTTCCATTACCTTTTTATATTCATTGATCTGGTTGTCCAAACCGGCAAGGTTTCTCTTTATAGTTTTTAACTTAGAGGCAGAGTTACTCAGAATAAGTTCAAGGTTAAGAGAAAAATACCTGCTATAATTGTTCACAGTTTTTTGAGAGATCAGGGACTGTTGCCGGGTTAAACTTTTTTGACCACCATCAAAAATTGGGAGAGAAAAGCTAAGTCCGGCACTAAGACCAAACTTTCTTTCAATACCATTTGTTTCCACAGCATTCAGACCTGTATTAAAAAACAATTTAAGCCGGGGTAAGTATTTTGTTTCAAAGACATACTGCTGGCTAATTAAAGAAAGACTATCAAGCTCATATTTTTTAAAGAAACCAAGACTATTTTTTAATTCTGTAAGTTGTAAAGCAACACTATCAAGATAAACCATATTAGTATCATTAATTCCGCATATGCTATTCAATTGAGTAAGATCGTCTTTATAATTTTGTAAAGATTCACTACTATTTAAAAGCTCATTCTGTAATTCAATTTTCATCAAAAGATAGTCCCCGGCCGTTAAAAATCCCTGTTCGACAAGATTTGAAGCAATATTAACCTGTTCAGTTAAATTTGAAATAGATTCTTTAGAAAGCTTATAAAGCTGCAAGGATTTATAAGTTGCCAGGTACTGATCAGTAATTTGCTTTTCAAGGTTATGTTTCTCGAGAGCGTAATCGTAACTGTATTGTTCCGATTGAATCTTGTTTTGATTTTGTAATGCATCAATTAAACTACTATTAAAGATATTTTTTTCAATATTTAATTGAGCTGAATACAAGCCGCCATTTGAAATGCCAACATCATAACCAATTGCTTTGGGATCCGGATTAGCTGAAATCAGTTTTCCGTTATTATTAAAATAAGGAGCAAACAGATAATCGGCAGAGAGGAAAACATTCAAGCCGGAATTTTCGGCAGAGTTTAAATCAGATTGAATTGCATTTATATCTTTGAGATTCAGATATTCAGATAAAGAAGGTGCATTATTTGAACCCTGTTCCAAATAATGTTCAAGAGAATATTGTGCTGATGAAATACCATAGAACAGAAAAATAAAAGCTACGATTAGTTTAATTGTATTCATAAAAATCTTTAATCGAAGTTAATGAAAATTTTATGAAAGTCTTTTTCATATTTATAATCTATCCTAAATCTGTAGAGCTCGCAAATCTTTTTAACAATAGCTAAACCTAATCCTATTGAATCCGATTTATTTTTAGAACCACTAAACCGATTAAATATATCGTTTGTATTGCGCTTAAAAAGCTCACCTGTATTCTGAATTAAAAGAGAATTACCTGAAAGAATAATTTCGACAGTTCCATTTTCAATATTATGTTTTATCGAGTTTGAGAGCAGGTTGTTTATCAAAGTTTCAATTAAAGATAAGTTAGAGTTAATTCTAATTTCGGAGTTTAACTTAGTTATGATATTAATTCTTTTTGATTCGGCAATATCAATAAAATTAGTACTAATTCTACGAATTACATCCGGTAGATTGATTTCATCAGAATTAAAAAAATCTTTGTTCTCAAGCTTCGCAAGTAAAATTAATGATCTGTTAATATTATCAAGCTTGCTAAGATTTTGATATGCTGTCTGCAGATTATTAATGTCAACTTTATCCAAATCACTATTCTGTAAAAGTAATTCTAATTTGCTCTTAATTACTGAAACTATAGTCTGGAGTTCGTGGCTGAGATCTTCCGAGAACTCTTTTAATGCACGATATTCGTGAACGGCTTTTTCAGAAAGAGTATTAAGCACAGAATTTAATTCATTAAACTCATCAATTTTAGAATAAGTTAAATTAACAGGCAAACCAGACTTAACGGAATAATTTTTCAGCTTTTCAAGATCCGTATAAAATGGTATAAAAATCTCTCTAGTGGACTTCCGATTAAAAAAGAATAAAATTAGTGTAAAAGCAGCGAAAGTAATGGAAAAAATAACCAGAAGAGTAATGAATAAATCGTCTTTTTCGATAAGTGAAGTTCTGACGGTAAGTTTATAATTATTACCATTTTTGGCAAGAAAAGAAATTATCTGGTGGAATGGTTCATTTTCTTTTTCGGACTTAAGATAAATTGAGGTATCAGTAATGTATCCGCGTGATTTAAATACGCTATCGATTTGCGAAAGTTCTACATAAGGAGAGTTATTAATGATCTCACCAGCATAAAATCTTTTTATGATTTCATCATTTTTTATTTTCAGCCGCTCATCTATTTCATCTGTTAAAATCCAATTTAAAGTAATATAAATACCTACAAACGCAACGATGAATATTATTCCGGCATTAATAAGATAGTAACGGGATATTTTATTTATTAGCTTCATTTCAGTGAGAATTTATAACCGACACCATACAGGGAATGGATGTAATCACCGCCACCTGCATCTGTAATTTTTTTGCGCAGGTTTTTGATATGTGTATAAACAAAATCAAGATTCCCAAAAGCATTTGAATTTTCACCCCAGGCATGTTCGATAATTGATTCCTTTGTTAAAACTTTATCACTATTGCTGATTAAAAAGAGTAAAATATCATACTCTCTATGTGTAAGTTCGATTTTTGTTTTATTAACAAATACTTCTCTTTTCTCCGTTTCAATTTGTATTTCATTTACATTAATTGTGTTACTGCCTTCAAAAAATCTTCTGCGGATTACCGATTTAATACGTGCATTTAGTTCGGCAAGATGAAAGGGTTTTGTGAGATAATCATCAGCACCAAGATTTAAGCCGTCAATTTTATCATCAATGGAGTTTTTTGCAGAAATTACTATAATACCACACTTAGGCTGAACTTTTTTTAACTCTGAAATAATATTTAAGCCAGATCCATCAGGAAGCATTAAATCTACTAAAGCGCAATCATATTCTTGAAGGTTTATTTTTTCTTTAGCTTCCTTAAAATTGTAAACAACCTCAATTATATGGTTTTCCTTTGCTGTGAATTCCACAATTGATTTCGCCAGATCAATTTCATCTTCGATTATTAATAATTTCATAAATGAAATCTATTTATAAAATCTGAATTAAAACTGAAGTTATGAAAACATATTTGCAAAGAATAAAAAAGCCAAGTAGAATATAAAGGAGGATAAAGATAAAAAGTCCGATTATTTTATATATTCGGACTTTTTTGTACACCCGGAAGGATTCGAACCCTCAACCTCTTGATCCGTAGTCAAGCGCTCTATCCAATTGAGCTACGGGTGCAAAATTAAAACTTAAATATAATATTAAACCATTGCTTATTCAATCCGTGAAATTAGACGATGAACTGACAAATAAAAATGATAGAATATATATTTTAATGTTGATTTTAGCATTAGAGTTAGGATTATTTTTTTTATATTTTAGAACAATTTAATTTATAACCAATTAAAGGATTAGCGATGTTCAGTGGTGTTGGAACTGCTCTAATTACACCCTTAAAGAATGATCTGTCAGTTGATTTTCATTCACTAAAAAAGATAGTAGAACACCAGTTGAAAAACAATATCGATGCTCTGATAGTTCTTGGAACAACAGGTGAAGCACCTGTATTTGATTCTGAAGAGAAACGAAAAATAATTTCCGCAGTCCTTGAAGAAGCAACCGGTAAAGTTCCGATTATCGTTGGTACCGGTTCCAACAATACAAAAAAAGTGGTTGAAAATAACCGATTAGCGGAAGATCTTAAGGCTGATGGTGTTCTGATAGTAAATCCTTATTACAATAAAGGTACACAGGAAAGTTTAGTTGAACATTATAAGTACATTGCTGATAAAACTCATCTTCCGATAATATTGTATAATGTTCCATCGAGGACGGGAATGAATATGTTGCCGGAGACAGTTGTAAAGATTCACGAAGCTTGTCCGAACGTAGTTGCAGTTAAGGAAGCGAGTGGAAACATTTCACAAATCGCTCACCTTATTTCTATTAAACCTGATTCGTTATCTGTACTTTCAGGAAATGATGATCAAACGTTACCGATAATGGCACTTGGCGGAAAAGGTGTTATATCTGTATTTTCTAATCCTTATCCTGCTGAAATGAAAAAAATTACAGATTCAATTTTGAATAATGATTTATCATCTGCTCAAAAATATAACAATAGTTATTTAAGCATGATGAAGTCATTATTCATTGAAGCAAGTCCTTCTCCTGTTAAATACGTAATGTCCCGTCTGGGTTTGTGTGATAATGTAGTAAGATTACCACTGGCAAAGGTTTCTACCAAATCTGAGGAAATTTTAAATAATGAGATCAATTCATTACCAAAAGGTTAATATCAGGACTATTCTATGAAATATGGCGTTGTTGGTGCATCAGGAAGGTTGGGTTCTGAGGTTGTAAATGTTTTCAACGAGAAAAAGTATAAGCTGGTGTTTGCTTACGATATTGATGGAGAATGGCAAAATGAAAAACCTGATGTTCTAATAGATTGTTCGTTACCTGAAGTATTTGAAAAAAGCCTGGGATTTGCCTGCGAATTTAAAGTGCCTTTCGTCATTGCTACGACGGGATTAACTCCGGAAAACATAGAACTTTTAAAAAAGCATTCCAAACAATTTCCCATCGTTCAAAGCTTCAATTTCTCTATCGGCATACAGATTCTTCTTCAATTAACTAAAATTGCAAAAAAAAAGCTGGAAGACTGGGATGTTGAAATATCAGAAACACATCATCGCTATAAAAAAGATAAGCCATCAGGTACTGCAAAAATGATTGAACAAATATTTAGTGATGGAAAAATTAATACAAATTCACTCAGACTCGGTAATGTTCCCGGTGATCACACAGTTAGTTTTGGAGGTTTGGGAGAGGTAATTTCAATTTCGCATCGCGCATTATCGAGAAGAACATTCGCTGAAGGAATTCTCAAGTCTGCAGAATTTGCAATAAAAAAGGAAAAGGGATTTTACTCCTTTACAGATGTTGTATTTGAGAAAGAATAATCAAATAACGAAGAACAAATTTTAAATAATACTTAATGACCAAATACTAAATTCAAAACAAATTTCTTTATAGTTAGGATTTGTAATTTATTTGTGATTTGATTTTTGTAGTTTGGAACTTTTATAAACAAACTAGAATATTATTTATCAAAGGCTATTTATGGATTCATATGAAATAATCAGAACAATTTCAGAGGCAAAGAAGAAAACGCCTGTTAAGGTTTATTTGCAGGGTGAACTTGATAAAATAAATTTTGGAAATGTGGATTTTTACGGGTCCTCAATTTCCGGAGTTCTTTTCTGTGAACATTCTGAGTTTGAAAAATTTTTAGATCAAAACAAATCTCATATAAAAAAACATAGAACAGAGGTAGACAGAAGAAATTCAGCAATCCCGATGGCAGATCTTACAAAATACAACTGCAGGATAGAACCTGGTGCAATTATTCGCGATATGGTTGAAATTGGAGATCACTGTGTTATTATGATGGGTGCAGTTTTGAATATAGGAGCCGAAATAGGTGAAAAAACTATGATTGACATGAATGTAGTCGTTGGTGGAAGGGCAATTGTAGGGAAGAATTGTCACATTGGCGCAGGTACTGTTTTAGCGGGAGTAATTGAGCCGCCAAGTGCAGACCCTGTAATCATAGAAGATGATGTTCTTATTGGCGCTAATGTCGTTGTTCTTGAAGGAGTAAAAGTAGGGAAAGGTGCTGTTGTTGCGGCAGGATCGATCGTAGTTAAGAATGTGGAGCCGTATACTGTAGTTGCTGGTGTTCCGGCAAAGTTGTTAAAAACGGTTGATGATAAAACAAAAGCCAAAACTCAGCTGATGGAAGAGTTGAGGAAACTATAATTGCCACTTATCGTTCAAAAATATGGTGGGAGCAGTGTTTCTGATGTAGATAAGTTGAATAAAATTGCTCAACTTATAGCAACCGTTAAAAAACAAGGATTTAATGTAGTTGTAGTTGTGTCTGCAATGGGGAAAACAACAAATCAATTAATTGAAATGGCTAAAGCTATTTCACCTGATCCACCCAGACGCGAAATGGATATGCTCCTGAGTACCGGCGAAAGAACAACAATGGCACTTCTTTGCATTGCTCTCCAAAAAGAAGGGGTTGATTCAATTTCGCTCACCGGTTCCCAGGCAGGTATAATTACCAATGATCGTCATAATGACGCACGCGTAATCGAGGTTAGACCTGTTAGAGTACAAGATGAAGTAGAAAAGGGTAAAGTTGTTGTAATAGGAGGATTTCAGGGTGTTAGTTATAAAAGAGATATAACTACCTTAGGAAGAGGTGGATCAGACACATCGGCAGTAGCCTTGGCGGCTGCGCTCAATGCTGAAAGATGTGAGATTTATTCAGATGTGGATGGAGTCTATACAAGTGATCCCAAAATTGTGAAAGATGCAAAACACTTACCGGAAATATCATATCAACAACTGCAGGAAATGAGTGAAGCGGGAGCAAAGGTAATGAATGCTCAGGCCGTTCAGTTTGCAAAGGAAGCCAAAATAGCGTTATATGCAAGAAGCACGTTTAGTCCTGGAAGAGAAACATTAATCAAAGATATACCCTTTAAAGAACTTTCAAATGTACTTTCAGTTGTATATGAGAAAGAAATTGTAAGGATTTATGTTCATGATTCTGAAAAAATTGAATGGCTGTTATCATTTCTTGATGAAAATCAAATTCCAATAAAAGAATTTTATCAATCAGGTTTAGCAGGAGATAAAGGATACCGATGCTCATTTATTATATCTATTAGTAGTGTTTACGATTGGGCAAGAATAAAGAATAATCTGGAGGAAAAATTAAAAAATGGCATCTATATAAATGAAAATCTGGGAGCATTATCAATTATTGGGGAAGGCTTTAGCCGAAATAATTCAATTCTTATACAAACTTTTAAGCTTTTACAGGAAAATCACATAAACTACTATGGGATAAGTACTACTTCATTCAGAATTTCTATTTTAATTGAAAGAGATTTACTTGAAGAAGCTGTAAAGGTTTGTCATAACCATTGGTTAACTGTAAACAAAGGAATATCGTTTTTAGGGCAGAATCCTTGAAAAGGACTTGATATTACTATATAGTAATTCTAATTTTTAAAAAAGTACCGCAAATTAAACTTAATAATTAATCGGATTGTCTAACTTTACATATGCAAACTATTATCAGGTATGAATTATGAACAAATATTTTGCTGCCATTTTTAGTTTAATTGTTATCTCATTCGTTACCTTAGCACAACAGGGAGAGGGAGGTTCCGTATCCGGAAAAGTTATTGATGCTGCTACAAAAGAACCAATAGAATATACAAATATAGTCTTGTTAAATGTTAAAGATACTTCGGTTGTAACAGGTACGATTACAAATAAGGAAGGAGTTTTCAATATAACCGGTATTCGTCCCGGTAATTACTTTGTTGATATAAGATTTATCGGTTATGTAGATGAAAGATTTCAGAAGACGTTAAAACCGGGAAATATGCAAATCGATTTGGGTGAAATATCTATTCATCCGGCTGCAATTGATTTACAGGATGTTGTAGTACAGGGAGAGAGATCTCCAATAAGTTATCAAATAGATAAAAAAGTTATTGATGTAAGTCAGATGGAAACTGTTGCCTCGGGTAATGCAGCGGATGTTCTTGAAAACGTTCCTTCAGTAACTGTAGATATTGATGGGAATGTTAGTTTGCGCGGAACTACAAGTTTTACTGTTTTAATCGATGGAAGACCATCAGTGCTCGATCCGCAAGACGCACTTCAGCAAATCCCGGCAAGCGCAATTCAGAATATTGAGTTGATAACAAATCCTTCTGCTAAATATGATCCCGAAGGTACTTCCGGAATTATAAATATCATCCTGAAGAAAAATAAGAATTTAGGTTTAAGTGGAGTTGTTAATGCTAATGCCGGATTAAAAGATAAATATGGTGGGGATTTTATATTTGAATTAAAATCTGAAGAAGTTAGTACAAACTTTGGACTGGATTTCAATCGCAGGTTTTTTCCCGGATCAAGCATAGAAGAAAACCGATATATACTTCCATCGAATGTTTCTTATCTAAATTCTAATGGCAATATGGAATGGGGGAGAATATCATTTGGCATAAGAGGTGGTGTTGAATTTCTTTTAAGCGATAATGATGTTCTTACTTTTGGTGGCAGATATGGCAACAGGGATAACCAGAGAAACTCAACTGCTAATTACATTGAATGGACTGTAAATAATTCTATTCGACAGAACTATTTTAACAGTACAGACAGAAAACGTTCAGGTGATTTCTATTCTCTGAATCTGAATTACCAGAAAAAATTCGAGAAAAAAGATCATCAATTATATGCCGAATTATTTTTAAGCAGAAGAAATTCCGATGAAAGCACTCAATCATCAGAATTTGAAAATAGTGTTCAGGTTGGTGGAACAAAAACAACTGAAGTAGGCCCATCAAAAGAATTTCGTGGAAAGGTTGATTACACATTACCATTGGGTGATCAAAATAAATTTGAAGCAGGTTACCAGGGAGAAGTTAATAATTCCGAAGACAGAACCGGACTTTATGAATTCAATTCTGTATCCGGGGATTATGAATTACAATCTCAGTACGATCATCTTAATGATTATAACAGAAGTGAGCAGGCCTTTTATACAATGTACCTGAATAACTGGAATAATTTTGGAGTTCAGGGCGGGTTCAGAACAGAATACACTTACAGGAAAATAAAAGTGTCGCCAAACGATCAGGTATTTACAATAGACCGCTGGGATTATTTTCCAACATTACATACTTCATATAAGTTTGAAGGTGGACAGCAATTAATGGCGAGTTATACAAGAAGAATACAAAGACCACGTGGCTGGGCTCTGGAACCTTTTGAAACCTGGCTTGATGCTAATAATGTGAGAAAAGGAAATCCCGATCTTCAACCTGAGTTGATTGATTCCTACGAATTTGGATTCCAGACATATTTTGGTAAAGATGTTTCTTTTTCAACTGAATTATACTATCGTGTTGCAAACAACAAAATTGAAAGAGTGCGTTCAGTTTATTCAGAAAATGTTAGTCTTACAACGTTTGATAACATTGGCACCGATTATTCTATCGGCACTGAATTGATGACTATCTTCGATCCGTTTGAATTCTGGAATGTTAACCTTATGGGAAATCTTTATCAGTACCGTGTTGAGGGTTCGCTTTATAACAACGAACCGTTTTCACGAAAAAGTTTCAACTGGAATACTAGGATTAATAATTCATTTAAACTTAGTAAAACTTTACAGCTCCAGTTTAATATCAGATACAACAGTCCTTCTGTTTCTCCACAGGGAGAGTGGAAAGGATTTTTCACTACTAATGCTTCCGTAAAAAAGGACCTTTTCGATAGAATGCTGTCGCTTACATTACAGGTTCGTGACATTTTTGCAACTGCTAAAAGAGAATTTACATCGGAAGGACCGGACTTTTATAATTATGTACACTTTAACCGCGAATCACCTGTTGTTATGCTGAATATTAGACTAAATTTTAATAACTATAAACAGGAACGTGAACAGAGACAAGGGGATAACGAGGAAGGAATGGATAATGGGGATGAATTTTAATCTTAATTAAAATATTGACTTTAAAATACCCCGGATTCGTTCCGGGGTATTTTTTTTATTTAATTAGTATCATCTTCTTCATTTCAGAATATGAATCTGTAACCAGCTTATAAAGATAAATCCCCGATGTTTGGTTCTCAGCATTCCATCTAAAAGAATAATTACCGGCAGGCAGATATTTGTTAACTAATTCGGCAACTTCCTGTCCGATTATATTATAAATTTTCAGTGAAGTATCTCCATTAACGGGAATCGAAAAAGACACTGTAGTCGAAGGATTAAACGGATTTGGATAATTCTGATTTAACGAAAAAGTTGAAGGTGTTGAATTATTTTCATCGTTTAGTCCAGTAGTTGGTTCTATATCCCTAACAAGCCTTACATAATTATAAACTCTTCTAACATCGCCTTGTGGACCGAATCCATAAGTAGGCTCTCCCGTTTTAGGATCCGTTCTTTGTGCACCAGCTCCGTGAACATCATAAAATTGTTCGCCTGAACCTAAATCCAGATAGCCAAGTGCTCTTCCAAAGAAAATAACTATAGCGTCTGAACCCGGATTAAATGTTGTCGAAGTCCAGAAAGCAGGGTAATCATCTTCACCATCTTCATTTATTATAGAAGATGTTTCGAAGATAGGATCTATTGCAGCAGAATTCGTTGCATCGGGAGAACGGGTATAATCTAAAATACTCTGAAGTTCCTTGGCATTAGGCAATCTCCAGTCATCATAACCGGCAAAAGAAACTTTATTTGTAAAGTCCAGAGCCTCTTCCCAGTTTAATGAACCATCACTCTTTGTGTAGTTGGAAACAAGAGAACCAAATGATTCATTTCCACTGTCAAACTTTGTCCACATTAACCCGGTTGATTTATCTGTAATTGTATTATTTCCATTATCGACAAAATTATTTATACCGTAATTGCTTTCACCTTTTACAAATCTTGCATAAAAAGGTACACCGTCAGGCCTAACTTGCGGATAACCTTTAATCCTTCCATCTGCAAAGTTTACTCCGAAAAAAGTTGCGTTACCATCCATCGTTGTTGAAGTATAAACAGTATTTGTAACATATTGAGCATCGATGTAACGGGCAACCTGGCCGTATTCAAAATCAAAATATGATGTATTGATGAACGGAACAGCATCCGGAGGAGGTGTTGATGATGAAGGATCACCTGTTCCCTGATTTCCTGTAAAAAGTATTAATGAATATAATTCTTTTATTGTGGGTACTCTCCAATCAGTATAGCCTCCGGTTGTTGCGGTTGACGCACTATCTTCAGCATCGCCCCAGTTAAGTGTTATAAAAGATTTCTGCCACATTAAACCTGTTACATTATCTGTAATAGTTCCATCACCGTTATCAGTGTAGGAAGGTTGATTACCGCTATATTGAGCATCCTGTCCATAGAAAGGTTCCCCTGGTTGTGGAGCTGTAATTGCTTGAGTAGAATTGTAACAAGCATCCTGACCTGTATCTACAATTAAATAATCCTGAGATTTAATTGAGTATGTATTAACTGTTATTATAATTCCTAAGTATAAAATATGTCTAAACATTGCCTTACTTTCTTTTTCTTTATTAAACAATTTAAGTTAACTTATGGTTTAATTAGGGGAAAATATTTTTTTAAATTACGATGATTAACTTATTTCCCGGCAAAAAATTTTTATAGATTTATGAGTTTAACACCAATAGAACTCCGGCATACTTTACATCAAAATCCTGAGTTAGCATTTAAAGAATTCAAAACAACTGAATTGATCGTTAATAGTGTTCAAACAATTGATAAGTCGAAAAAGCTTCTTATTCATTCACCTTTTCCCACGGGAGTTCTATTTGAGTACAAAGTTAATAACGGGGAATATTTGCTTTTCAGAGCGGATATAGATGCACTAGCTATCAAGGAAAAAAATGAAATTGAATTCAAATCTAAAAACAATTATATGCATGCCTGTGGTCATGATATTCATACTTCAATTCTATATTCATTTTTGAATGAAGTATTGAACAAAAAACCTCATAAAAATATTTTGTTCCTTTTTCAGCCTGCAGAAGAAGCAGGTGGAGGAGCAATGCAGTTTTACAACACAGGAGTATTTAATCAATTTAAAATTAAAAATGCATTTGCTTTACATGTTTCCGATGAATTTCCTGTCGGTACTATTGCTTCAACAGCAGGAGTATTATTTGCTTCGGCTTTGGAAGTCGATATTGAATTCATTGGTGAAAGTGCACATGTTGCTTTTCCCAGTGAGGGGAAAAATGCTTTTAGTGCGATGAGAAAATTCTTAGACAAAAAAGATATGCTAGTAAAAGATTTGGATGAGCCGTTCATTTTTGGAATTGGTAAATACATTTCGGGAGATGTTAGAAATATTACACCAGGTTACGCAAAGTTAGAGGGTACTATTCGTGGATTAAGTGAAAAGAAAGTTTTGCGGTTTTTAGATGAGGTTCGGAAAATTTTGAATGAAGTGAAAAAAGAAACCGGTGTAAATTTTAAAATTACTACAGGTGCTCATTATCCTGAAGTAATTAATGATAAAACTTTATTTAAAGAATTGTCAGGACAAATATCCGGAAAATTTAATTTTATTGATTGCGGCTTTACGATGACTGGTGAAGATTTCGGATTTTTCTCTCACAGGTGGTCGTCTTTTATGTTTTGGTTAGGTACTAATACAGGGAAAAAATATGGTCTGCATAATCCTCGTTTTCTTCCACCGGATGATGTTATTGAGATTGGAAAAAATGTTTTTAGTGAAATAATACTTAGCAAGTGATCAATACAGCTTTTAATAAATTACTGAAATTGATTTTCCATATTTGGAACAAATTGTTTATCTGAATTTATGCAGTATCTCTTACTGGTTTCCATTTCAATCGTTATTAGTTCAATAGGTACACTGGTTGGATTTGGTGGTGGTGTGTTTATGGTTCCGATACTTGTAATTGTTTTTGGTGTGCCCATAAATGTTGCAGTTGGTTCCGTAATAATCGCACTATTACCTTCTTCAATTATATCCTCTTATTTTAACCGTAAACATGGTACCATTGATTATCTTTCAGGTATTATTCTCGAAGTTCCTACTGTTATAGGTACGGTATTAGGATCATTGCTAACAGCAGTAGTACCGATTTTTATTTCAAGAATTGCTTTTTCAGTTTTTATTATTTCATTTTCTTCATACTCTTTATTTTTATTCAGAACAGATCATCACCTTGTTGATTCCCGTAAATCCTTTTTTCACAAATTAAACAATATAGGACCCGGAATTATTCGTAAAACCAATTATGGAACTTACAGGATGAGTTACGCAATAGTATTTGTGTTTGGAATGCTAGCAGGTGTTGGTGCAGGATATTTTGGAATTGGCGGTGGATTCTTAAAAACCCCGATTTTGTTGGATGTTTTTAACGTTCCACCGCATATAGCTTCGGCTACTGCACTTTTCATGATTATTTTTACCAGTCTTACAGGATCTGCAAGTCACTATTTACTCGGACATTTACATCTTCATTATTCAATCCCGATTATTATCGGATTTAGCATTGGTGCTTTTTCTTCTAAAATATTTCATTTGAAAATTTCACAGGAATTTTTGAGAGAATTAATTTTTATGGCATTGCTTTTAGCTGGTTTATCAATGCTGATTTTTACCCTTTTTG
This sequence comes from bacterium BMS3Abin03, assembly GCA_022340715.1. Classification (GTDB taxonomy): domain Bacteria; phylum Bacteroidota; class Ignavibacteria; order Ignavibacteriales; family Ignavibacteriaceae; genus BMS3ABIN03. Next base: position 25,057 of record JAJDNK010000205.1, read on the forward strand.
AAAAATGAATTCACTTCCCCGATTATTTTGATATATAAAATAAGTATGCATTCTTAATTTTGTTCATTTTACTAAATCATTTTTAAAATTGGTTCTAAACTTATATCGAACCAATGATTGTAATGATTTAAATTTTACTAACTTTACGCCGATGAAAAAATTAAGATTTATTAAAAGTAAAAATTGAATAACGAAAACGACAAACACCAGCAGAATATAATTTACAGTGATAAGCCATACGATCTTATCGATGGAGCAGTCGGTGCGGGTTTTGATATCAATTTAGAAGTTGAGAAGCTGCGGCAAGTAATTCAGGATAAATCGTATTCTTTGGAAGATCGCCTCGAAGCATTCGAAGATGTAATTGATTCTGAAGTTGGTGATACTAATTTAGTCCGTGCTAGGAATATCGAAAGAGAAATTGGTTTTCGTCAATTATATCTGAAATTCGAAGGCGGTAATCCTTCTGGTACACAGAAAGACAGAATTGCATTTGCACAGGTAATGGATGCAATGCGAAGAGGGTACGATACAATTTCTCTTGCAACGTGCGGAAACTATGGCGTGGCATGTTCTATGGCGGCTTCCGTTGCAGGAATCAAATGCAAAATCTATGTACCCGAAACGTATCATACAAAACGTATCCAGGAAATTTCCAATTACGGTGCAGAGATTATACGAATTCCCGGTGATTATGAAAACGCCGTTCAAGTTTCTTCTGTTGAAGCCGAGAAGTCTGAGTTTTATGATGCAAATCCGGGCGGAAATAATCTTATGCTTCAGCTTAGGGCATACGGTGAAATTGCATATGAAATTTATGATGAGCTGAGAGATGCACCAAAAGCAGTTGCTGTTCCTGTTTCAAACGGAACTACTCTCGCAGGTATTTATCGTGGATTTGTCAGCTTGTATAAAAGAGGAAAAACTTCGCATATGCCAAAGTTCGTTGCCGGTTCTTCATTTAAAAAAAATCCAATCATCCAGGCATTTATTAATAACAAAGAAACCTGTGAAGATCTTATACCTGAGAAAATAAAAGAATCAGTAATTAATGAACCATTAATTAACTGGCATTCTATTGATGGTGATCTGGCTTTAAATGCAATAAGAAGTACAAACGGATGGGCAGCAGATGCAACAGATAAAAATATGTTATCCCTTTCAAAATTAATCCGGGAGAAGGAAGGTATGTCTGTTTTACCTGCCTCAACAGCCGGATTTAATGCCTTACTCGATCTTCATAAAAAAGAACCGCTTGTGAATGATAGATTTGTTGTAATTCTAACCGGGAGAAACTGATGAAAAAATTTCCTGAAGGCAATTCAATCGTTTATTGCGAGGGTGCATTCAACACACCAAATGGAAAGACAGCTCATGGATTAGTTAGATTCACAAAAAGATATAACGTACAGTGTGTTATCGATTCAAAATATTCCGGTAAGGATTCAGGATTAGTTTTAGACGGAAAAGAAAATAATATCCCGGTTTTTTCAAATCTTGCTGAAGCAAAAAAATATTGTAAAAAAACAGGGAAGAAAGCTACACATTTTGTAATTGGTTTAGCGCCCGATGGTGGAAGATTAAGTAAAGAAGCAAAACAGGATGTAAAGAAAGCTATCAAGCTCGGATTAAATGTTGATTGCGGTTTGCATGATTTCTTAAGTGAAGACAAAAAACTTGTTGAGCTTGCTAAAAAACATAAAGTCAAAATCAGGGATATTCGTAAGCCTTCTTCAAGAGACAGGCTTCATTTTTTTACAGGCAATATTGAAAAAGTTAAATCCTTAAAAGTTGCTTTGCTTGGAACAGACTCTGCTGTTGGCAAAAGAACAACTGCATGGATACTTGTTAATTCTCTTTTAGAAAAAGGATTGAAAGCTGAATTGATCGGTACAGGACAAACAGCCTGGTTACAAGGTGCAAAATACAGTTTAGTTATGGATTCACTCGTAAATGATTTTGTATCAGGTGAAATCGAACATGCGATTTATTCTGCCTGGAAAGATTCAAAACCAGATGTTATAGTAATCGAAGGGCAGGGAAGTTTAATGAATCCTGCTTATCCCGGAGGATTTGAAATACTTGCCGCCGGAAGACCTGATGTTGTTGTACTTCAACATGCACCTGCCAGAAAGGATTATGATGGATTTCCCGGTTACCCGATTCATACTTTATTAAAGCAGGTTGAAGTTGTAAAAATGTTATCAGGCAAACCGGTTGTAGCTATCACGATAAATCATGAAGAATTGAAGAATTCTGAAATCACAACTGTTGCAGAGAAGATTGAAAAAGAAGTAGGAATACCAGCTTATGATGTTTTACTTAATGGTGGAGGGACTCTGGCTGAAACTGTGTTAAAGTATAAAACGAATGGAAATAAATAATGAAAAATGTAATCGATGGTGTAAATAAATCGATATCTGAAATAGATGAATTAAGAATTCTCGATGTATTCGATTCACTTGAAGTCGGTCCGATCAAAATTGAAAAAAAACGGTTTATTGCTCCTTATACAATTACAAAGAAAAAAAAGAAAGAAACCAGTGAATTAATTTACAGTTACGAAGAAGAGGTTTTCGATCCAAGCGATGAATCTCACCAAAATCTTGTCAGTATGATTGCTGCACAGGTTGCAATAAACTACGGTTTATTCTGTAAGAAGATTATTTTCAACGGATTATATGATAACGTGGATAAGCGTGTTATTAAAGATTGGGTGGAAAATACCGCGCGCGAAATTTATGTTAAAAAGTTTTTAGAACCGAATCCTTTCTTAATTGGTGAAGCTAAAAAACTTCCTGCTGTAAAATTAAAAAGTTACCTTAGAGCAGAATTAGAATTTCCCGAAACGGACCAGGAACCGGTTAAAACAAAATGGGAATACTGGAACACTGATAGAAAAAAACATTGCATCCTTTCAAGCGGTGGGAAGGACAGTCTTCTTTCTTATGGTTTAATCGATGAACTTGGTTATGAAACTCATCCCATTTTTATAAACGAATCGGGGAGACATTGGTTTACTGCAATTAATGCATACAAGTATTTTAAAAAGAATCAAAAAAATACCGGAAGAGTGTGGATAAATGCAGACAGGATTTTTCCTTTTATGGTAAGACAAATACCTTTTATCAGGAAAGATTTTAATTCTGTTCGTGCGGATATTTATCCAATTCGTTTGTGGACTGTTGCTGTTTTCTTATTTGGAGTTCTGCCGCTCTTAAGAAAGCGAGGTATCGGCAGACTTTTAATAGGGGATGAATATGACACTACTGTAAGATCATCTTTCAAGGGGATAACACATTATGATGGTTTGTTCGACCAGAGCAGATATTTTGATGATTCGATGAGCAGATATTTTTTACGCAAAGGTTGGGCTATATCTCAGTTTTCTATTCTCAGAAATCTATCAGAAATGCTTATTGAAACTATCCTTGCAAAACGATATTCGCATTTACAAAAGCACCAGGTTTCCTGTCATGCTTCTCATAAGGAAGGTGAAAGAATTAAACCTTGCGGTAAATGTGAAAAATGTAGAAGAATTGTCGGTATGTTAAGTGCAATTGGTGTTGATCCACAAAAGTGCGGATACAATAAAAAACAAATTGCAGATTGCTTGGAAGCTTTATCGACCGAAGCGATACATCAGGAAGCAGCCGGCGCAGAACAGTTGAACATTATGCTATCACAAAAAGGATTATTAAAACTTCCGGAAGAGAAAATACAAAAATTAAAGGAACATCCCGAAGTTTTGAAGATCAGGTTCGATCAGGAGAGAGCGCCTGTAACGGCTTTACCGGTAGAGTTAAGAAAGCCTTTGTATAAAATATATTCTGAATACACTGATGGATTTGTAATTAAAAGCGGAAGGCAATGGAATGATTTTAATCCTATAAAGGATTCTTCAATTACAAAACCTTATGTCTTTGAAATGGCAGTTGCTAAAAATGAAAAACAATCGGGAAGAAAAAGTTCGGGAATGGCGGGCAGCTATTTATGGTCTGAACTTACCTGGGAACAAGCTGAAGAAAGATTAAAGGGTGTTGATATCGCTTTGCTTCCCGTCGGTGCAATTGAGCAGCATGGACCTCATCTTCCGTTGGATGTGGATTCTTTCGATGCAGATTACCTTGCTAAAAAAGTTGCCGAAGCTTGCAGCGATCCGAAGCCGCTTGTTCTTCCATTAATTTCTTACGGTGTTTCTTATCATCACGATGATTTTAAGGGAACGATCAGCATTTCTAACAACACTCTTTCTCAGCTTATTTATGAAATCGGATTGAGCATTTCTAAAAACGGAATTAAAAAGTTAGTGATAATAAACGGACATGGAGATAATAGTCCAACTCTTAATTACGCTGCACAAATGTTAAACCGCGATGCTAAAATGTTTGTTGCCGTCGATACAGGCGAGACAAGTGATTTTGATCTCGATCAGATTGCCGATACACCGAATGATATTCATGCGGGAGAAATTGAAACAAGTACAAGTCTCACAACACGCCCTGAGCTTGTGCAAATGAAGAAAGCAAAAAGGTCTGTTCTAAAATTTACAAGCAGGTATCTTAATTTTTCATCGCTGCGCGGTGTTCCGTGGTACGCACATACAAAAAAGATCTCGGAAACAGGAATAATGGGTGATCCCACAAAAGCTACAGCCGAAAAAGGAAAGAAAATTTGGGAGATAATGATAGCTCACTTAGTTAGTTTCGTTGAAGATTTGAAGGTAATGTCACTCGATGAAATTCATCAGAAAAAATATTGATGAACGATTATGCAGATAACACGATTAGAAATTGTTCCTGTTACAATGAAGCTCTCGGAACCATATACAATTGCTTACGAAACTGTTTCGTCAACAACAAATATCTTTCTTAATATTGAAACAAACACAGGCATAACCGGATTCGGATGTGCCGCTCCAGACCTTGAAGTAACAGGTGAAACCCCGGAAAGTGTAACTAACGATTGCAAAAATTTTGTCGAACCAAAATTAAAAGGTGTCGATCCTTGCAGGTATATTTATCAGTTAAATAAGCTGAAGAGCGATTTGCATAAATCTCCCTCAACTTTGGCAATGGTTGATATGGCATTATTCGATATTGTTGGAAAGACAGCAGGATTACCTCTCTATAAATTACTTGGTGGATTTCGGGATAGGATGAAAACCAGCGTGACGATTGGAATTCTTCCTCTGGAAGAAACGATAGAACATGCTGCAAAATATAAATCGATGGGTTTCAAAGTTCTTAAAATTAAAGGGGGAAAAAATGTAGATATCGACATCGAAAGAATGATAAAAGTAAGAGAAGAAATCGGGAAAGAAATCGATTTGAGATTCGATGCAAATCAGGGCTATACTGTTGAAGAATCACTAAAATTTGTAAATGAAACCAAACAGGTAAAAATCGAATTAATAGAACAACCTACCCCCAAAGGTGAGCCTGATCTACTTGGAAGAGTAACTAATAATGTCCCGATTCCTGTAATGGCAGATGAAAGTTTAATGAATTTACGAGATGCTTTTCGTCTTGCAAGAAAGGACCTTGTTGATACAGTGAATGTTAAGATTATGAAAGTCGGCGGAGTGAATGAGGCGCTTCAGATAAACGCTGTTGCAAAAGCTGCTAATCTCGAAGTCATGGTAGGTTGTATGGATGAATCCGCCTTAGGTATTTCTGCAGGCTTACATTTTGCCTTAGCCAGACCCAATGTAGAATATGCCGATCTTGATGGCCATCTTGATTTAATTGATGATCCGGCAGATGGTGCAGTTATTTTGAAAGAGGGGGTTTTATATCCAACAAATAAACCGGGATTGGGATTTGATTTGAATATCTGAGTAGAATATTCGCACTTATTTAAATATTCATTAAGGAAAATTTCCTTGGTAACATATAATTTAATATGTAAATATAAACTATGCATGAAGTTTCATTATACATGATTTATTTCTTCAAAAAATAAATCAATGAAACAATTATCAAGGTCATTGTGGCGAGACCAAATAATAACAATGCATTAAATTTCCTTTTTTTAATTTCCTGTTCACTCAGCTCTTTAGGAGATTTGTTATATCTTTTCTCTAAAATCAATCCGAGTGAAAATCCAACAAGTAGTCCGATAGCTGCTCCAAATTCAATTCTTTTTAGAATCAAACCGATGGTAAAACATATTGGAAATGCTATTGCAAAACCAATTGCCCAATAATGACCTTTCTCATATTTTTTTGAGCTATCCATAATTTGTTTTACTCCATTTTTAAGTAGGAAAGAATTAGCTTATTTGTTTCGCTGTAATTTTCTAACAATAAATGCAATGACCGCTATGAGCAGCCAGACAACGCCAAAATAAACCTGGTTATGCTCATTCAAGATAAAGCCAATAGCTATAAAAAAAACAGCTAATAATGAAAAAGGAAATGTTAGTTGATATACTTTTATGAGAAAATTATTCATTTTTTTTACTTTGTTTAAACGACATTAATAAAAGATAGAATAGATCAATTGCTGCAATAATCAGGAAAAGATAACCTACATAATTTTCCCGGCTTCTCACATCTTCCCGACGAATAAGGACGGTATTCATCAAACCGATTACTATAGCTGCTAATATTCTTATAAATGTCTGTCTTTTCTTTTTCGATACTTTGTTGTTTTTCATTTGTCAGATAAAGATTTTAAGAATTAAATATGTAATTGTAATTCCTAATGCTATACCTAAGATCAGGGATGTGTAAATGATCGTATTATAATTATTCGAATTGTCATCTTGTTTTATTTTTATCAGCATATGATTATGGAACTCACCTGCAATAAATATAGAGGAAAAACAAAGACTCAGTATTGCGTATTTAATGTTTGCATTACTAAATTGAAAAATTGAAATTATCAATGATGCCGTACCTATCAGGAAGAGTATCCATGGTGGAAATGTGTGTTTTGATTCGGCTTCCATATTAAAAGGTCTTACGGTTAATTCAACAAAACCATTTTATCAAGGGAAATACTAGTAAGAAAAAAACAATTACTATGATTAGTTGAATAAACAGATAGTATTTTGTTACTATGTGCATATAATCCGGGTTTTTCATTTGATCATTCCTTGTTTGTATCAATAAAGGCTGGCATTACATTATTCATAATTATGTTAATTATCGAGTTCCAATTCTGACCTGATATATCCGATAATTCGCGGAATTCACAGGTAGCAGAGGCAACAAGACTAAGATCGTGAACAATAAGAATAAACTGACCGCCGTAACCCACAGCCATCGAAAAATCGTGCCCGTACTGGTTACCTTTCCACCAGTAATAACCGTAATTAGGCAGGTATGGTAAAGCATTATTTGTTGTTATATGTACAGAAGTTGCTTTATCAATCCAATTTTCGGAGACGATTTTTTTACCATTATATTCACCTTTTTGCATTATTAGTTGTCCGATCTTTATCATATCATGGGGACCAATGCATAAGCCGACTCCTCCGTAATTATAGCCGCGATTATCTTCGTACCAAAACCTTTCTCCAATTCCCAAAGGTTCAAACAAATTAACATTAGCAAATTCTGAAGCGCTCATTCCTGTTGCTTCAGTAAGAACGACTGACGTCAAATGAGCTGCTCCATCGCTGTAATTGAAAACCGTTCCGGGAGTGTGAATGAACGGTTTGTTAAGTACGTACTCTAATTGATCCGGAGCGTAAACAAATTGCGGGAATTCGGATTCTTCATTAATCTCATGCCATTCGAATCCTGCGGTCATTGTTAGTAGTTGCCGAATAGTTATTGCCCCCATTTTGGTGCTGAGAGTATCTACTAAAGGTGCAATAAATTCATCAAGGGTTTGGTTAAGACTTTTCAGATATCCTTTATCAAGAGCAATTCCAATGAGAGTTGAGGTTATACTTTTTGTTACTGAACGTACATCGAGTATGCTGTCAGGACCTGGTCCGGTGTTGTTAAAATATTCTTCCCTTATAATTTCAGAATTGAATGAGACAACCAGCGATCTTATACCCTGAACCTGCGAGATTAGTTGAAATGCCTCGTCAATTTTTTTGTCGTCATATTCTGGATTATCAATATTGTTTACTGCGTTATCACTTGTACAACTTACCAGAACTAATCCGGTTAAAATGATAGGATAGAATATATTGAAATATTTCTTCATTACTCTTTCTCCCATTTTTATGAAAATGTCAATAAAAGTGTATTTATTTTAATCCATTTTATAGATTAAAATAAAAAGGGGAGTTGAAAATGATGTTGTCCAACCTTGCTAATTAGTTGGCAGAAATTTATTCCGCTAATTAGTGGTTATGTTTGATGGAGAGACACCGAAATGTTTTTTGAATGCTTTACTGAATGAGTGTACGTTTTCATATCCCGTTAAAATGGCTATTTCAGCTATTCTATGTGATCTATTTTTAAGAAGTTCACCTGCCATCCACATCCTGAGGAGTTTATGATATTGCTGCGGGGTAGTTTTAAAAACAGTAGAAAATATTCTGTGAAAATGATAGGGGGACATGTGCACCAATCGAGCTAGGAATGTTAATGAAATATTTTCCCTCCAATTATCGTTGATATATTCTTTGGCTTTTAACATCCGGGAATATAGTTCGGATTTAGTAGATTTTTTTATACTGTCGATTCTTTTTATTTGTCTAAATGTTTCTTGCTGGGAAATAATCATTGCTTCGGAAACTTTAAAAAAGAAATTTATTCCGTACTTGCCGGAATTCCTTTTTTCTTCATCAAATGAAGTGGAAAAATTCCTCAGTAATCGGCTTAGAGGATTATCTTTCAGCGGATAACTGTTTTCGAAAAACATTGGCACATTATTTTTAAAATCAAAAGGATTTGATAACAATTCTTCATTGTTTTTCCTACAAGTATTAAATACATCCGTCATCAATTCTGGGTCAACAAAAATTGATATAGCTTTTTCAGAGTTTCCTAATAAGCATTCTACGTCCTGCTCATTGTTTACGACAAGGTAGTTGTTTTTGCGAAGTTCAATTGTCCTGTTATTAAGTTTATAGTTATCTTCACCTGTGATTGGATATTTAATTGAGTAAACTGATTTATATTTTAGGTAAAATTTTGCATAATCAGAAAAGTAAATCTGGTTTGAAAATCTGCGCGGGAAAATTCCCGTATTTATATTCCCATTTAAGTAGGATGAATATTCACTCATAACAGACGAATACAAAGGTGATTATTTGAAAATGAAAATACAAAGCCGGGATAATTTAATCAACGTACTTTCCTGAATTCGAAAAAACTCTTTTTATTATTAAGAAATAGTTTTGCTTATCAAATCATTTACCCGTCTCTCAAATCAAAAAAGTCAATCTAAATAACATACGAGCACAATTGATAAACGCACTTTCCCGATTGTGATGGCATATTTTATGCGATAAAAACGGGAAAAATTTATCAAGTATCTATTATGAATGAAATAATCTCAGCAAATTTTATCGCACCGAACATTAAACAGTTCAAAATTCTTGCACCAAAAATTTCAGCGAAAAGAAAACCAGGACAATTTGTTATAATCAGGGTTGATGGTAACGGTGAAAGAATTCCTTTAACCATTGCAGATTCCGATCCGGTTGATGGTACAATTCAAATAATAGTACAAGGAATAGGAAAAACAACGCGTGAATTAAATCAACTTAAAAGTGGAGATTTTATTTCCGATGTTGTTGGTCCTTTAGGAAAACCATCACACATAGAAAACTTCGGAACCGCTGTAAGTATTGGTGGAGGTGTTGGAACTGCAATTGCTTTTCCTACTGCTGTTGCATTGAAGGAAGCCGGCAATCATACAATTTCCATCATTGGCGGAAGATCAAAAGAATTTGTAATTCTTGAAGACGAAATGAAAAATATCTGTGATGAAGTTTTTATCACGACTGATGACGGCAGTTATGGAAAACATGGATTTGTTACCGATCAGCTAAAAGAATTAATCGATTCAAGACAGATTGATTTCGTTCTTGCTATCGGACCGATACCAATGATGAAAGCAGTTGCAAATGTGACAAGAGAAAAGGGGATACCGACAGTTGTTAGTCTTAATCCAGTTATGGTTGATGGAACCGGAATGTGCGGAGGCTGCAGAGCAACGGTTGATAATAAAACTGTTTTTGTCTGTGTTGATGGACCTGAATTCAATGCACATAAAGTAGATTTTGAAACATTGATGCGAAGGAATCAAACATATAACATTCAGGAGAAAGTTGCTCTGAACGAACACGAGTGCAAACTGGAAAAAAATAACGTTCAAAAAGTTTGAATAAGGAGTTAATGAAAAT
>JAJDNK010000210.1 GCA_022340715.1 bacterium BMS3Abin03
ATTGCCCGTTGCATATTTCAAATTGTATTTGAATCTATCAATTCTCCATGCATTATCGGTCTTTACAAGATGTAAATTATAGCTTCCGACAAACTCCCTTGTTTTACCGTTAATTGCAGAGCTTTTATAATGAGTTGCGGTAGCATATGCAAAAACATTTGCCGAATTGCTGTCAATATCTATTATATAATTTCCTGCAAGATGATTTACCGCATCAAGATCTTCAAAGCCTTTGTTCCATTTCTCACAAATCTGCCGAGAAGTTTTCTTTGTAACTTCTCCACCTAACGATAACATATCAAAATCAACAGTGTCTGTCAATACTTCTTTTTGAAGCTTGTCCCATTCCTTGTTATCAGTATAGACAAATAGTTTGTTAACGATTTCAATAATATCTTCTTTCACCCAGACCTCATTTAATTTTGTTCAGATTGAACAGAGAATTAATAAATTTATTTTTATCACTCCTAACATAAGTTATCTTATATTTCTGCTAAATATTTTGTGTTGAATTTTCATACGGCATCTAACATCACGATAGTTAAATCATCATTAGGTGGATTTTTACCAATGAAGTTTTTAACATCATTGTATAATGTTTTATAATCAGCATCCGGTTTGCCAAGACTCTCAAGTATTCTTTTATTTTCAAACATTTCACGTTTTGAATTCATCGCTTCGGATACTCCATCTGAGTACAGAAAAAGTCTATCACTTTTACTCATCTTAATTTTATTTTCTTTGAAAGGATAATCTTTAATTCCAAGTGGTAAACCTCGTTCCGTCACTAAAAATTCCGATCCGCTATTTGAACTCAAAACCGGATCAGGATGACCTGCATTAGCTATAGTGAATGACCTGGTATCCGGATCAACTACAACGTAAACAAGTGTTATAAATTTAGCTGCGGGCATGTCCGCAGCGAGAATATTATTTACCTTTTGTAATACTTTAGCTGGGGATTCTTCCTGCGTCGCTATCATTCTCATTATCATTCTTGCTGATGACATAAGAAAAGCTGCACCAAGACCTTTACCGGCTACATCTCCGAGCACGACACCGATTTTACCGGATGGTAATTCTATGTAATCATACCAGTCGCCGCCAACTTCCAGACATGGTTCACACATCCCTGTAATATTGAAGTTTTTAATTTTGGGAGACTTTTCAGGAAATAATCTTTTCTGCATTTGTTTAGCTTCCTGAAGATCCCGTATAATGATTTCCTTCTCTTCTTTTTCGGATTTATAAAGCATTGCATTTTGAATTGCTACGGAAACATGTGCAGCAAGAGCTTTTAATACTTTTATTTTATGTTTAGAAAAACCATCCACATTTTTGTTCTGCGCATTAAAAATTCCAATAATTTTACCCTTAGAAACTAATGGGATATCAATATGAGATCTGCTGGCAAAATCACAATGAATATCTTCAGGGAATTCATTTATATCAGGATAGTAAATAGGTTTCTTTTTATGGAATGCTCTCCATATGACTCCCACATTTTCCTGAAACCGTGCACCTACCTGGAACACTTTATCCTCCCATCCAGTAACCGCAACCAGTTCGAATTCATTTGCTTTTTCATCGTAAAGAAGCACACCACATTTTTCAAATCCAAGCGTTTTTGATGCATCTTTAATTATCTGGTTGAGTAATTCATCTAAGTCAAGTATAGAATTAATCCTTCGTACTACTCTCTGTAAGAGCATGAAATCTTTAGCACTGAACAGTTCTTCATCTGCCTGAGTACTTACCAGTACCGGTTTTTTAATTGTTTTCGTACTTGGAATTACCTGTGCCATATTTATTTAGCCTCCTTTTGACCCGATTTAGAAATTTATCTTGTGCAGTAAGTAATAGTATAGGAACATAAATAGTTGCCATTCGTTAATTTATAAAAAAAAGATAGCATTAATACTGATCAATTAAAAGAGGGTAGATTAGAATGTGATATTGGATATTACTCTGTGTTCTGCACAAGGGCAATAACCGTATCGCCCGGCTCAGGTTTTATAGGTTCTTCTAATGTAGAGATAAAAAGCTTTCCGTTTTCGGTAATTAAGAAGAAGGGAATGATCTTTTCGTTGTAGTGATTCCGCATATCATCGAAATTAAACTCATCACTTAAGTTTGTCGTTTTTATAATCCAGTTTTGCTGAAATAAGGAATTCAAATGATAATAATTAATTCCCTCTCCAAACAGGAATCTTGCTCTCAAATGTTTCGGTGAGTAGTCGGGCTCCTTCCCGGATTTTTCGCTTAACGGAACAAGTTGATACATCTCTCCTCTTTCAAATTCATCAGACATGTGCAAAGAGGCTAATGAATTAGCTTCATCATTGGGTGTAAGAGCCATTAACCTGCCAATTCCATCAAGATTAAGAACCTCCGTAATATGTTCGGAAAGTATACTCCCTAAAAATGCAGGTATACCTTCCATACGAGCAGAGGAAATATTTGCCTTATTAGTATCGACCATTACAATATTTATTTTCTTGTTCATCAAAACTTTGGCAAGTGAACGAGCCCATTTATGTGCACCTACAAATAAAACACCCTGGGGTTTGGATTGAGCAACTTTAAGCAGCTTTGCCATTGGGGATGCGGTAACTCCATAAACTATAACAGTGATCACTATTACAAGAAAAGTAATTGGAACTAGCATTTCTGTACCTTCTACTCCGCTTTCAGAAAGTTTGAATGCAAAGATTGATGAAATGGCTGCAGCAACTATTCCTCTTGGAGCCATCCAGCTTAAAAATGTTCGTTCACGCCAGTTAAGTTTTGAACCGATTGTAGAAATAAAAACCGATACCGGTCTCGCGATCAGTATCAATATTCCTATAAAAACCAAAGCGCTCAGATCAAAGTTTTGAAAATCATCCAGGTTTAATCTTGCAGCCAATAAAATGAAAATGCTTGAAATTATTATTACGCGAAGATTTTCCTTGAATTCAATTATATGTTTTATACTGACAAATTTCTGGTTATCAATAAATAATCCCATCAGCGTTACTGCAAGCAATCCCGATTCTTCCTGGAAGATATTTGATAGTACAAAAGCAGTAATCACCATTACTAAGGCAACGGATTCCTGAAGAAAATCGGGCACTAAAAATTTCCTTAAAAGAAAAACAAGCAATTGAGCCATACCAAATCCAATGACCCCGCCAATCAACAAAGTTTTAAAAATGCCCAGGAAAATCATAGTACCAGCTTCTGAAATTTCACCAGCAAGTATGGCTTCAAAAACCAATACCGCAAGTATAGCACCAACAGGATCGATCATAATTCCTTCCCACTTTAAAACGGTTCCAACCCGTTTTAATGGTCGAACATGACGAAGCAATGGGCCGATAACTGTAGGACCGGTTACAACTAAAATTGCTCCAAGCAATATTGATAATCTGATGTCGAGTCCGAGTATGTAATACGCTGAAAGTGCCGCAATAATCCATGTAATGATTGAACCAATCAGTATAAGCAGGATAACCACTTTGCCAACATCTTTTAATTCTCCAAGTCTTAGTGTTAAACCACCTTCAAACAAGATTAATGCAACGGAAATAGAAACGACTGGGAGGAGAAGATCTCCTAACAAACTATCGGGATGAAGAAATCCCGTTATCGGCCCGGCTATAAATCCAAATACAAGCAAAAATAGTATTGATGGAAATCTTATTCTCCATGCTAGCCATTGGGCAGTAATTCCAAGTACAACTATACTTGCAAATTCTAATAATGCTTCTATTTCCACAAGTTTACTTTATTGTTACTAAATTAGGGTTAAATATATGAAATGGAACAGAGAAAGTTTAATTCTTTTATCAAATTTCCGATTCTATTAATTTTACTATATAAAATTAAATTCAAAAATCGAAAGCACTGGAAGTGAATTCTATAAAGACAATTATAACAGCATTTATTGTTCTTCTATTTATCAGTTGTTCTAAAGAAAATATAGTTGATAGAAATCTTAATATTGCCGAAGATCATTACTCGAAAATGGTAACAGCAATCGGAAAAACTGATAAAAATCCCCGCACAATTGATAAGAATGGAAATCTTATCATGGTAAATTCAGGTGACTGGACGAGTGGATTTTTCCCGGGATGTCTCTGGAAAATTTATGAATATACTAAGCAGGATAAATGGAAATCGGAAGCACAGTTTTATACACGGAACATAGAGAAGGAAAAATTTAATAACACTACGCACGATTTAGGTTTTATGCTTTATTGCAGTTTCGGAAATGGTTACAGGTTAACAGGGAATTCACATTACAAAGATATACTGATCCAGAGTGCTAAAACTTTAATAACAAGATTTAATCCTAAAGTTGGTTGTATAAAATCGTGGGAGAGTAATGACAGATGGGATTACCCGGTTATTATTGATAATATGATGAACCTCGAACTCCTGTTCTGGGCGACAAAAGAAACAGGCGATTCTACTTTTTATAATATTGCTGTAACTCATGCAAACACTACAATAAAAAATCATTTTAGGAAAGACTATAGTACATGGCATGTTTTGAGCTATGATACTGCAACCGGACAGGTATTAAAAAGAAATACTGCTCAGGGATATGAAGATGAATCCTGCTGGGCGAGAGGAGAATCCTGGGCATTGTATGGGTTTACTATGTGTTACAGGGAAACAAAGGATGGACGTTATTTAAAACAAGCAAAAGGAATTGCTAAATATATTTTAACAAGTAAAAATCTGCCTGAAGATATGATTCCATACTGGGATTATAATGCCTCAAATATTCCGAACGAAGTAAGAGATGCTTCGGCTGCTGCAATTATGGCTTCCGCTCTTTATGAGCTAAGTACATTTGTCAACAATCCCGAATTGAATTATAAAGAATCTGCTGATAGAATATTAAAATCTTTATCCTCACCAGAATATCTTAGTAAAACAGGAAATAGTAATTTTATATTAAAGCATGCAACGGGAAGTAAACCCGCCGATTCAGAAGTTGATGTCCCCTTAGTATATGCCGATTACTATTTTATTGAAGCTAACTTAAGGAAGCTTAATATTGAAACTAAGAATTAGTTGTGTAGTGCGCAATACTATAGGAACTAATTTATTATTCCTCAAAATCAAGATTAACAGGTTGATCCGGTATCATTTTCTCGCTAACAATATTCGTTACGGGAACATTATCATCGACTTCTTCTAGTTTAAAATCATCAAACCAGACTTTTCCATCTCCGTTTAGCAGAACTCCATAATTAATACTTTTGCTATCCGGCGGAATATCCAAAACAATTTCATATTTTTTCCAGTCAGATGTTCCTTTGATAGGTCTGTTCCTCATATTATCAAAACCCATTTGCATGTAATTTTCTCCGTCTATTCTCATCCACATTCCGCTCCAGCCTTCGACATCTTCACTCTTTATGTAGCCGGATAATCGTAATCTTTTACCCAAATAATTTTCTGCTTTGATAGTTTGCATCAGAGTTCCAAATTCTTTTCCTGCGGGAGATTTTGATTGAATATAGGCTGATGAATTTCCGTTATAATGAGTGGAGTAATCTATTCCCATTTTGAATTCGGATGGTTTATTGCCTGAAGGAAACCAGCCTTTAGGTAATTCTGTGTTGTTATTAGCAAATAGGAATACAATTACTATGATTGCTAAAAAGGACAACGCAATAGTTAGGCTTTTCATAATTCCTCCCTTATTTAATTTATCAATTATATAATATTATGCATCAATAAAACAAGTAATTCATCTATATGAAAGTTTGTCATGCCACCATATATTTTTTCTGCTCTCAAATAAATCATATTGGATTAAAGAACTAAGCAGCTTTTATTTTTAATACATTGTACAAATGCTTCTTATTTTGAAAATAAAAATCTGTTCCAATTCCAATACCGAATCCGATCAGAGTTCCGAATTTAAGAGCCATGTAAATAAAATCTAATGTCGGCAAATGCCACTTTGTGTTTATAAAATATATAAGAAATCCAAACACCGTATTTAGCAAGCCATAAATTAAAGCCAGTACAAAACTTCTTAAATAGAATCTAACCTTCGGATTGTTTTTAATAAACTGATAATAAATCTTTATTGATAAAAACAAACCGCCGAGATAAAGAACATCTCTTATTACATAAGTAATTGAGAAGTGTTTCCCTGTAAAAATGATAAGATGCAGAATGAGTATAATTATCATTCCAAAGATTTGTTCTCTTAAGGATTTATATTCCAGCAGGCTAAAATATAAAGCTCCAATAAATCCACCGGCGACAAATTGAAAACTCGGTCTGGTTGTAATAAAGATGGAAGTATTTAAAAAAATAAATCCGATTAAAACACTTCCTACTGTCCCGAAGAAAGTCATCAATATAATTTGATAAATTTTTCTCCGTTTCATTTTATTTACCCTGTATTGTTTTTACAAAGTTAAATGATCATAATTAATTAACGTTATCATTCAATTGTAGTTAGAATATATAAATATTCTATTATACATTCGGTTTAAACACCATCAACCAGATAACAATCAGAAATAGCAAATTGATAACTGCTGCAACTTTAATTATATGTCTCATACGGGCTGCAATACCAATATCAGCAGGCCCTTTTTCGGTTAGAATAGATTGAATAGTTCGAACCTGTTTACTGAAATAGATCGATTCAAAAATTCCGGCGACTACAACAATAAATAATCCTGAAAGAATCCAAAACATCGAGAAAGATAAAGTACTGCTCTGCAGGACGAGTCCAATGCCAGATGGTAGTGTGAGTATAGCGCCTATACCTACCACAGGAGTGATCGACTTAACAATTTTAAGGAATCCGCTCGCATCATGGTCTTTGTAAAATTTGAGAGCAAGAATATTTAAAATAATATCACCACCCACATAGAGAATAATTCCTGCAATATGAAGAAAGAGAAGCCAGCCGTAATAATTCATCTTAGACCTCCTTTGTGCCCCTGGCGAGATTTATCGGATAGTTTCCAGGATATTATATTTACTTACGTTGTTAAATTAAGCCTATTAATTTACAAAACGATCAATCTCGAAGAGTTCTGCCTTTAATTTGTTTGATACTAATCTGGTTTGTGTTTTTATCAAAACGCATTAGAACAGTTGATGTATCGTTGGTAGTATCAATCCTGTAATCCTTTTCAGTACCATATTCTACCATCGTAAAATGTAAAATATGATCGTCTTTTGAAATCTTTTGTAATCCGCTGGACCAGGCGAGACTGAGAACATAGTTTGTGGTAATCCGGGATTCTAAAAGTATTTTATCGTCCAGTACAAGTTTAACTAAATCATTCTGGAAAGCAGACTCGATTTCATAGCTAACATACTCATATTGCGATGTGGGTTCAGTAGCTTGCTTGCAGCCGAATTGTAAAATAAGAATAATACAAGTAATAAGAGATATTATGATTTTCATTTTTTTCTCTTTAAATGATTTGTGAAAGTGTATATTTTCTTTCTTCACATCAACCCCTGATGTTTTGTGAAAAAATATGCGGGAGTAATTATTTCATTTTACCCGAACCCAAATTCGGATTTTGTAAGAAAAGAATCAAGAAAAAAGTGTATAATTTTATTTTTATGATTCTTCTACTAAATATTATATCATATAGTTACTGATAAAAACATACTAAACCTTTACTTTTTATGATTAAATAATTATTGTGCTCTTTATAACGACTGGACCTAATGCCAAAGTACCAATTTATTTTTAGTGAGTTTTTCAAAAAAATGTAAAAATTTTATGGTTAATTAATATGAAAATCAGCCACATTTACTTTTGTTTTCTTCTACTTTTTATTCTTCACTCAAAAAGCTTCAGCCAGGTTAATACTGAAAAATTCAGGCAGAATGCAGATTCTACAGGACTAACCGAAAATTTTAATGTGGAGGGAACAGCAATTACAGGTAATACAGATTTCCAGTTTATTAGTCTTGGAGGCAATTTGAATTATAATTGGGGAAATGATTATACTTTTTTAGTTATTGATGGAGGAATTGGATGGAAAGATGGGGAATCATTTTCAAACCAGGCTTTAATGCATCTACGTCATGTAGTATCAACCGGGGGGATTCTTCAGTTAGAAATCTTCACACAATATGATTTTAACAAGGACAGGTTACTTTTAAACAGGGAATTAATAGGTGGAGGAATCCGATTAAAGATTTACACAAATGAGTCTTTTAAAATAAGATACGGATTAGCATATATGTTTGAGCATGAATTATATGAACTTCCTTTTATATCAAGAGGCGACAGAAATATTTTCACACATAGAGTAAGCAGTTATGCAACTTTGGAAATAGAATTACAAAAATATTTATTATTTAGTTCGGTCACTTATTTCCAGCCGGATGTTGAAGATCTTAGTGATTACAGAATAATATCTGAAAACACTTTTAAAGTGATAATGGGAAAACTAGTTGACCTGAATATAAAATTTAACCTAAGATATGATTCACTTCCGCCCGAAACAGTAAAAAAACTAGATATAATTTCTAAATTCGGATTGTCCTTTAAATTTTAACAGGATTTATTACAACCGTGGTTGTTAAAAATATTTCAATTGGAATTATTTTAACAAAATCATTTTCTTTGTTTGTATAAAATCACTCGCTTGCATCCTGTAAAAATAAACTCCGCTTGAAAAGTGGTTTCCGTTAACAAGAGTCTCAAATTCATTTCCGAGGGAACTATAAATTTCTTTTGCTAATAGATTATAATAATGAACAGATATTAATTTCAATGTCCAATTCTATGCAGTTCCAGCATATACCTTATAACGCTGTCGCGACTCAGCACTCCAACATATTCGTCATCTTCAACAACCGGCAATTGCGCCACTCCGTTTTCATCCATTGTTTTTAATGCATCCAATAATTGTGATTTAGCCGTAACCTTAATTATGGTTTGTTCAGGAATCATTACTTCTTTAATAGTTTTAAAATGTCTTTCATCTTTCGAAACTGAATTTAACTGGTGTGGTGTAACAAATCCGACAATGGCATTATCATCTTTTACGAGTAAACATCGCCGGTTAGCGCCTATAAAATGATTGTCTATTATTTCGTCTATCGTTGAATCCGGATAAATGATTCCATAATCTTGTGACATTGCTTCTTCCACCTGATGTCCGGCTAATAAATCATTTAATGCCTGTCTCTGAATTTGTGACATAGCAGCACTTTCAAGAAACCATCCAATAAATGCTATCCATATTCCATCCACAAAATTATTTTGAAGTATCTGAAAGACACCGAGCATTATGAAAAAGAAACCGAAAAATCTGCCTGTATTTGCAGCAATGTTTGTTGCTTTTTTGAAGTTTTTTGTAATTGCCCAAACAATTGCCCTAAAGACTCTTCCACCATCAAGTGGAAAACCGGGAATTAAATTGAACACAGCGAGAATAAAATTTATATATGCGAGGTACTGAAATGCAGCTGTAATATATTCATTGCCGGAAGATGCAATTTGCAGTAAATAAAAAATTCCTGCTAATAAAAAACTTGTAATTGGACCTGCAATTGCAATCCAGAATTCAGCAGACGATTTTGGAGGTTCTTTTACAATTTCAGCAACACCACCAAAAATAAAAAGAGTAATTCGTCTTACTTTTATCTTATATTTTTTTGCTATTACAGAATGACCAAGTTCATGAAGCAAAATACTGAGAAAGAATATAAACGAAGTTATAAGCCCTACAAACCAGTAAGCAAATTGCGACCAGTTTTTAAATTCCTGTGGAAAATAACTTTGTGCTAATATCCAGGTTATTAGTGCTAATATTAAAAACCAGGAATAATCCAGGTTAATTGGTATCCCAAGTAATTTACCAAGAGATATGTGTTTATCTTTCATTGATCTTGTCCTTTAACATCATTATTTCTGCTTTCATATAATGAATCAGAAAATTGTGTATATAATTTTCAG
>JAJDNK010000226.1 GCA_022340715.1 bacterium BMS3Abin03
GGAGTATCCGATGTAAACGAATTTGTAAATAGAATTTCAGCAACTACATTTTCATTTCCCATGATAAAAGCCGAACCGCCGGCGGAAGCAGAATACTCTAATGCATCTCCCGGTGCACCTTGCGATGTATCTGCTCCAATAGCAAGTGCATATTTGACTTCTCCGGATTTAACTAAACTATTTGCTACAAACATTGCTTCTGTTCCGGCTTTACAAGCAAATTCATAACTTGCAACATGGACATCGGGACCAATTCCTAAAGCATCGATTAAAATTGTTCCGCTTGGTTTTACAGCATATGGATGCGATTCTGAGCCAATATAAACTGCTCCAATTTCTTTAGGATCTATCTCTGCCCGCTTAAGAGCATTATTGGCTGCTGCAACAGAAATAGTAATTGTGTCTTCATCTAATCCGGGAACTGTTTTTTCATAAAGCTGCAATCCTCTTTTAATAGCTTCGGGGTCTGCACCCCATTCTTTAGCAATGTTTTCAACTTTGATACGATAACGGGGAAGGTACGAACCATATCCAATTATTCCGCTCATAAAACTCTCCCTGATAATTGGGCAAAACCGGATTATTTATAGAACTTTGAATTCTGAATTTTATTTCAAAACTCAATAATCTCTAAAGAAAATATATTGAATTATTTCTAGTGAGAAAACAAAAATTTTTATCTATCTGTTAAATATTGATCTAATGGTTCATTTAAGATGTCTATT
Source organism: bacterium BMS3Abin03 (assembly GCA_022340715.1). Lineage (GTDB taxonomy): Bacteria > Bacteroidota > Ignavibacteria > Ignavibacteriales > Ignavibacteriaceae > BMS3ABIN03. Next base: position 726 of record JAJDNK010000226.1, read on the forward strand.
AATCCTTTTCCCAGGCTTCTCTTCCAATAAGAGGTACAAAAGCGAATTCAGGAATACTTTCTATTTTAAATTCTTTTTCAGAAGTCCTTGTGATAACTTTCAGAGTTTGTGTTCGTTTATTGCCAACCGGAATTACTAATCTGCCTCCAATTGTAAGCTGCTTTTTTAATGATTCAGGAATATCTGGTGAACCTGCTGTTACGATTATAGCATTGAATGGTGAATACTCGCTCCAACCAATTGTTCCATCACCACATTTTGTTGAAACCCTGATTCCCAGGTTATCGAATATTTTTTGTGCATTACGGAAAAGATCGAAATTTCTTTCGATACTGTATACTATTGCTCCCATTTTATATAAAATTGCTGCCTGGTAACCGGAACCTGTACCAATCTCCAGGATCCTATCACCTTTATTTACCTTTAGCTCCTGTGTCATTAAAGCAACAGTATATGGCTGCGAAATTGTTTGTCCATATCCAATCGGAAGTGCAATATCGCGGTAAGCGTTATTCTGCATTGTTGCAGGAACAAACTTTTCTCTTTCTATTGCTCTTAAAGCCTTCAGTACATTCTGATCTGATATACCTTTAGCTTCCAATTCATCGATTAATATGTTTCTTTCAGTCTTAGACATACTCTTTATTTCAGAAATGACAGGTCAAAAATAATGATATTCATACTTAAAAATATTATGATAACTATTCAATCGGATTTCTATAGTTTCCTGAAGTATGAAGATATTTCTTTAACAATATTCTTTTAATCTAAAAAAATTATTATCATTAATTAGATTGTTTATATATTCACCATATAATTTTACCCCGGAACCACATCAATGTCTATGATAGAATATCCACAACAGTTCTTTTCTTTGTTATATTAATATGTTAAAATCCAAATTTAAAGAGGTAACTATGCCCTGTAAATATCTACAAAATTTTATTTTCATATTTCTCATTTCCTTATTCTTAACAGGCTCTTCATTTTCTAAAGACAGAAAATTATTACAAAATAGAGATAATTCACCGACTGGACCAATTGGTACCGGCGTCACATTATTTTCGGAAAGCTTTGAAAGCGGAAGTCTATTACCATGGTTTTCTAAAGATGAAACGTTTGTTCCCGCTCAATGGCATTTAACTGATTGGATGGCATATGGAGACTCCGGTGTGTGCTGGCATATGGCAGACACAACATTAGGTACTAATGGAGGATATGATAACAGCTGGTACCAGGTCCTTGATACTGATCCTATTGCATTATCAGGATCAAATTTACAGTTAACATTTTATCAGCGTTACAGTGTCGAATCACAGGGTGGAGAACCTACAGGTTACGATGGATGGGATGGAATAAATGTTAGAATATCAACTGACGGAGGAACAAAGTGGGATGTATTAACTAATCCTAATCCGGCATATACAGCAACAAGTTTATATAGTTTTGGGCTTGAACATGGTGAAGGAACCGGAATACCGGGATGGACCGGAAATTTGAATGCCTGGACTTTAACAACTTTTGATTTGTCTGCTTATGATGGTCAAAATATTAATGTAAGATTTGCATTTGCCTCAGATGGAGGTTACTCTACTCCGGATCAAGCTTCGTTGTTCGGTTGGGAAGTTGATGATATAATGGTTACCAATTCATTAGATACTCTATTCAGCAATGATGGAGCACTTTCTCAGATGACTGCTTCCAATAATGCTGCGACCGGTGCTGATTTATGGCATACCGTTCAAAACGGTGCTTCTGAGGGATCGTATTTTGCAAGCTGTAATAACTCTTCGGATACTTATGTTCCTAACATGATCAATTCGTTAACTTCCGATTGGTTTTATTTAAATCGGTATTCTACAAATATCTATATGGATTTTGATCTGCAAGGAACCTGGGACGATAATGATGAATTTCCAAATATTGATTTTTTTGGGGCATATGTTCAGGTTCAGGGTGAAACTCAACTTAGATACGTAAGTAATATTACTGCTGATCCTAACGGAACAAATTACGTTTATTCAGATGCGTATCCAACATGGCTTGCTTTTTCAGCAACATACTCGGATGGTTTAATTGATCTGACTCCACTTAAAGGTAAAGTAATAAGGATCGTATTTGTATTCTATTCAGATGAGGATACTCCAATCGGTTCGGCTGTTCAGATAGATAATGTTCAGGTCTGGACGGATGAAATTGTTCCGGTCGAACTTACATCATTTACTGTGAATATTGGTAAGAGTGGATATGTAATTCTAAACTGGAGCACTGCAACAGAGGTAAACAATCATATGTTTGAAATACAGAGAAGAAATGAAAACACGAGATTTACACCAATAGGTTTTATTGAAGGAAATGGTACTACAACAGAACCACGAGAATATTCATATACTGACAAATCGGTTAAAACGGGAATTTATTATTACAGACTCAAACAATTAGATTTTGGAGGCAATTATGAATATTCTGATGAAGTGATGATAGATGCCAAAGGTCCGTTAACGTTTAAGCTTGGTCAAAATTATCCCAATCCTTTTAACCCATCCACAACAATTCAATTCAGTATCCCGGAATCTGGTTACGTCAGACTTTCTGTTTACAACATGATTGGTGAAGAAGTAAAAGTATTAGTAGATGAGAAAAAGGATGCAGGATTCTACGAAAAAACATTTGATGCCTCCAATTTACCAAGTGGGGCATATGTCTATAAATTAGAAAGTCCCGGTTTAGTACAGGCAAAGAAGATGTTACTGATGAAGTAAAATCCACAGTCATAATTTACAATAGCTTGTTTATGTAGCTCTTTTTTATATAACCTTCAACTATAATCAGTTTATTTGCAAGATAGTAGTAATGGTATTATATTTGAAATTGTTTTTGGGATAAAAAATTTATTTTTTTAATGCATTTTGCGGGAGTAGCTCAGTTGGTAGAGCGCAACCTTGCCAAGGTTGATGTCGCGAGTTCGAGTCTCGTCTCCCGCTCAAAAAACTTAATCTTAACCCTTCCCCAAAGGAAGGGCTTTCTTATGTCTCTTTTAACAGAGATTAAAATATTGAAATGGCGCTGTAGCCAAGCGGTCTAAGGCGAAGGTCTGCAAAACCTTTATTCGTCGGTTCGAATCCGACCGGCGCCTCAAAATTTAGCTTACTTATTTATTCCCCAGTGTTTCGTTATAATTTAAAAATCAATTATAATCCTCAAAATCTTTATATTAACCACTGTATTTTTCCATTCTTAATAATTTAGCGACGGATTATTCAACTAAAAAAGTATCCTGTTTTTCTAATTTTTGTTAAAAAAATACTTGGAAAAAATTAAAATGAACACAACAAAAAATCTAATTATTGCAATCTTGGCTATTCTTGTCCTGGTTGGTGGAATTTATATAGTTGACCTTAAACAAGACCAAACCGGTGATATAAATTCAAATGACAGTTCACTCACAGAAAATACTTTCCAGCAGGAAAAACAAAATCAAAACGATGAAATATCAAACTCAAGAAAAAATATAATTACTGAAACGGTTAAAAAAATAAGTCCCGGTGTTGTAGGAATTAATGTTATTGAAATTCAAAAATATCGTGATCCATTCAGTTCTTTTTTTGATGATCCTTTCTTCAGACAGTTTTTTGGTGACCGTGGAAGCAGAAGCAGAGAAATTAAAGAACTCGGTTCCGGCTATCTCATTTCATCTGATGGTTACATAGTTACTAATGATCATGTTGCAGGTAATGCCTCACAAATAACTGTAACACTAACGAATGGAAAAAATTATGATGGAAAATTAATCGGTACTGACCCTGTTTCCGATATTGCATTATTAAAAATAGATGGTCACGATTTTTCTCATGTGAATTTTGGAAATTCTGATGATATTATGATCGGGGAATGGGTCATTGCATTTGGTAATCCATTTGGACTTTTTGAAATTAATGATAAACCAACTGTTACAGTTGGAGTTGTAAGTGCATTGGGTATGAATCTGGAGCCTTTAAATGATCGTTATTATCTTAATATGATCCAGACTGATGCAGCAATCAACGGTGGCAATAGTGGAGGTCCTCTTGTTAACAGTCTTGGTGAAGTTATAGGAATGAACACTCTAATTTATACTGCTGGCAGTCAGGGTAGCATCGGATTAGGTTTTGCAATCCCAATAAATAAAGTAAAAAGAATTGTAAATGAACTGAAGAAGAACGGAAAAATTGATCGTGATTTTGAAATTGGAATGAGAATTCAGGGCATTGATGAAAGTATTGCGAAATACTACCACCTTGATAGAACAAGGGGCGTGATAATTACGAATGTTTACCCGGGAACACCTGCAGATAAAGCTGGATTACAGGCAGGTGATATCATTTTGAAAATAGATAAATATATTATCAATAATGAAGATACCGTTTTCGGTGTATTCTTCGAATTCCGTACCGGTCAGGTGGTAAACCTTGAAATCGTAAGAGATGGAGATATCTTAAATAAAAAAATGAAACTGGAACCTAAAAGATGATCGAACGTTATACGTTGCCGGAAATGGGAAAAATCTGGCAGGACGAATTTAAATTTTCCACATGGTTAAAAATCGAAATACTTGCCTGCGAAGCAAGAACGAAATCAGGAGAAATACCTGAAGAAGATTTAGAATCAATTAAATCTAAATCAAAATTTGAGGTTAAAAGAATACTCGAAATTGAGGAAACTACGAAGCATGATGTAATCGCCTTCTTAACTAATGTCGCAGAACACGTTGGACCAGCATCAAGGCATATTCATTTTGGAATGACTTCTTCCGATATTCTTGATACTACCCTTTCCTACCAGATGAAAGCTGCAGGAGAATTGTTACTTAACCGATTGAACAATCTTAAAGAAGTTTTAAAAAAAAGAGCCATCGAACATAAGGATACGCTTTGTATCGGCAGATCTCATGGAATTCATGCCGAACCAACAACGATGGGATTAAAATTCGCTCTATGGTTTGAAGAAACAAAAAGAAATATAAATAGACTAACAGATGCAATTGAAACAATTAGTGTGGGACAGATATCCGGAGCGGTTGGAACATTTGAACATCTTTCACCCAAGGTTGAAGAATATGTTTGTGAGAAACTTGAATTAAAACCTGCAAAAGTATCCACCCAGATAATTCAACGTGACAGGCATGCACAATTTATGAGTACTTTGGCTATTATAGGTTCAACACTTGAAAAAATAACTACGGAGATCAGGCATCTGCAACGAACTGAAGTTCTGGAAGCAGAAGAATATTTTTCAAAAGGACAAAAAGGCTCTTCCGCAATGCCTCACAAAAGAAATCCCATTATCAGTGAAAGAGTTTCCGGATTAGCAAGAATATTAAGAGGAAATTCAATTGCAGCGTTAGAAAATGTTTCTTTGTGGCACGAACGCGATATTTCACATTCATCTGTTGAAAGGGTTATAATTCCGGATAGTTGTATTGCTCTCGATTATATGCTTAATCTTGTAACTAAGCTGGTTGAGAATTTAATCATCTATCCTGAAAATATGATAAAAAACCTGAACTTAACACGAGGCTTAATTTCTTCTCAGGCTGTTTTATTAAAATTAACTGAAAAAGGAATGACGAGAGAAGATGCATACAGGCTTGTTCAGTCGTCTTCAATGGAGGTTTGGAAAAACAAGGATAAAAATCTAAAGAATGAATTATTAAATTCAAAGGAGATACAAGAATACCTGAAAAAGGAAGAGATAGAAGAAATTTTTAATACGAAGAAGATGCTAAGAAATATCGATTATATTTTTGATCGATCAATATACAGTGATAATTAAGGTCCAAAGTTAAAATCTTCACTAAATAGCCCCATTCATCAAATTTTATTTTCGGTTTTAACCGGGAACATTATATTTGGAAGATAGTAAACCCTGTGCACTAAATACATCCGGGCAGAATAATTAGCCGATTGTATTTAGGTTTTTATCTAAATGTTTAAATATTAATTTAGAAAAGAATTTAATTGAAACTTAAAAACAAATACCTGATTACAACTATGAAAATATCTTTTGCGATTTTAATTACAATCTTAATTGCTAATTTCTTTTTTGCGGGTACTACTCAACAAAATGTAGTTTTCACAAATGACCTGCCGGATACAATAAAAACAGTTAAACCGAATTCCTATTATTTACTTGAAGACCAATTAGTAAATACGATTCTTACTCGTTATCATTATAAAAAATTTGACCTGAATGACTCCCTTTCCTCGATAATTCTGGATCGCTTTATCAACTCGCTTGATAATGGAAAAAACTATTTTCTCAAATCGGATATAGACTTATTTGAAAAGTATAGAAACAAGCTTGATGATGACATTAAATCGGGAGATATTTCCCCATTCTACGAAATATTTAATGTCTTTCTTTCAAGAATGGTTGAGCGTGTAAATTATATCAATACCTTACTCGACACAGAATTCGATTATACTAAAGATGAAAAATTCCTTGTTAACAGGGATAAAGCAGTCTGGCAGAAAAATGAAGAAGGCATGAATGATCTCTGGAGAAAGCGAATAAAAAATGATGCATTAGGCTTAAAACTTAATGGAAAAGATTGGGAAGCGATTCAATCCAACCTGAAAAAACGATACGAAAATTATTCGCGAATTCTTGATCAGTATAATAGTGAAGATGTTTTTCAACTTGCGATGAATTCTTTTACTGAAGCTATTGACCCGCACACAAATTATCTCTCACCTATAACATCGGATAATTTTAAGATTGATATGAGCTTATCTCTTGAAGGAATCGGGGCAAGACTCCAGAGCGATGATGGCTATACAAAAATTGTTGAAATTATTCCGGGTGGACCAGCATTCAAATCCGAAAAACTTCATGTAGATGACAGGATTGTAGCTGTAGCACAGGGTGATTCTGAAGAATTCGTTGATGTAGTCGGCTGGCGGATTACCGATGTTGTTCAGTTAATTCGTGGACCAAAGGGTACAAAAGTTAGATTGCAGATTATCGGTGCCGGAAAAACATTGAATTCAATCCCAAAAGAAATTGCACTTATTCGCGACAAAATAAAATTAGAAGACCAGTCGGCTCAAAGTTCAGTTATTGATGTTATAAACGGTGGTGAATCTTATAAAATGGGAGTAATCACAATCCCCAAATTTTACATCGATTTCGATGCAGAAAGAAACGGTGATAAAAATTACAAAAGTACTTCAAGAGATATAAAAAATTTATTAGTAGACCTGGAAAAGAAAAATATTGATGGATTGATTATCGATCTTAGAAATGACGGCGGCGGCTCTTTAGAAGAAGCAATCAAAGTAACCGGATTATTTATTAAGGATGGCCCTGTCGTACAGGTAAGGAATGCAAACGGACAAATTATGGTAGACAAAGATCTTGATCCTGATATAGTATACAGTGGACCAATGGCTGTTTTGGTGAACAGGTACAGTGCATCTGCTTCGGAAATTTTCTCCGGCGCTATACAGAATTACGGAAGAGGATTAATAATCGGAGAAAATACCTATGGTAAAGGTACGGTTCAAAATCTGATTGATCTTAACAGAATATCTTCCAGCAATAAATTCAAGTTAGGGCAGGTTAAATTAACTATTGCCAAGTTCTACCGCATTGATGGAAGCAGCACACAAAAGGTAGGTGTTATTCCAGATATCGTGTTCCCTTCTCCGATCGATCAAAAAGATTTTGGTGAAAGCAGTGAACCGAGTGCTTTACCGTGGGATAAAATTAATGCTACTGATTATAAAAAATTCTCAGAATTAAATTCTTTTATTCCGAAGTTGAATCAACTTTCAGAAAACCGAAGAAATAGTGATCCGGAATTCAAATATATTCGTGAAGATATTGAAGAATATAAAGAAGCAGTCAAAAGGGATTATGTTTCACTTAACGAAAATATGAGAAAGAAAGAAAAAGAAGAGAAAGAGGAAAAAGAATTTCAACGTGAGAATGAAAGACGAAAAGTTAAAGGATTGAAACTGCTTAAGAAAGGTGAAACACCTCCTGAGAATGAAGAAGAAACGCCTGATCCTTACTTAACTGAAAGTGCACAGATAATCGCAGATTATATAAAACTTTCAATCGGTTAGATCAACTCATTATTGTCTTGAGTAATTTTTCCTCGGCAACCGGGTAAATTGTTTCTTCGTAAGAAAAGTCGAGATCTGTTGAAAACAGGTAAACCATTGGTTTGTACAGTGGCTGTGAATATTCTACAAATTCCTGCATTAATTCTGCAACATCCTTATCTATAAAAGAAAGAGGAATTGAACGAATATTGGAAATATTCAGCTTGTGAATTGGTTCGCTGTCTTCCCATCCCCAGTTCATATCATACTGGTAAATATTAAGGACCTGTTTTTTAATATCCTCAAGAGAGAAATATCCCTTTCCCCGGAAGTTCTTCTCATTTGTAAGTGATTTGACAATAATATTTTCTTCGACAAAGTTTTTCAGAATAATTCCTTCATCTTTTATTGGTCTGTTAAGTTTCAGAGCCCATTCAACAAATGAAAGAATCAGATTTAATTGACTGGTTACCCGCTGAGCTTTTTCGTGAACAACATACCTATTATTAATGAATCTCGGTCTCAGTTCTTTTTCCAGCCACCATTTAGATTCAAGATTTTCCTGGAGAATATCTTTTAGTTTTTTATCCAATTCTATTGATTCAGCAAGGTGAGGATAAAGTCTGTTTTTTCTGAAACTTGTTCCCCATTCTTTAACCTTGCTAAGGATTGTATATTGGTTCATTTCCCAATCTGAATTGCAGGAAGTTAATTTTTTTACGTCTATGTTTGTCATTTTACCCTGTAACATATTATTACCACATTTGCTTTATGTTTATCCAAAAGCTTGCCAATTCTGACAGGGTATTCCGAAAATCTTCTATTATTGAATTGATACAAAATTCAGAAAATTTTTCATGTCAATTTTTTCTCGAATGGTAATTCTAACTTGAAAATATCATACTTATGTGTTGATTTGAGATGAGCTTAGATAAGGTTGGAAATGACGGAGAAAAAAGGGAACGGAAAAAAATACCGTTCCCTGTTAAGTTAACTTAAATATAAAAGTTAAATATCGAACTTGATACCCTGTGCAAGTGGGAGAGCAGTTCCGAAGTTGATTGTATTGGTTTGTCTTCGCATATAAGCTTTCCACGCATCGGAACCTGATTCACGACCTCCGCCTGTTTCTTTTTCGCCGCCAAACGCACCACCAATTTCAGCTCCTGAAGTACCTATATTAACATTAGCGATACCGCAATCAGAACCATTTGCAGATAGATATTTTTCTACTTCCCTTATGTTATTAGTGAAAATTGAAGAAGATAATCCCTGTACAACATCATTCTGAATTTTGATCGCATTTTCAACATTTCCTTTATATTTAATAAGATAAAGAATAGGTGCGAAAGTCTCTTCCTGTACAATTGAGTAGCTATTATCAGCTTCCACGATAGCAGGAACAACATAACATCCTGAATTATAATTTTTTCCTGACAGAACTTTTCCACCCTGAATAATTTTTCCCCCTTCATTTTTTACCTGCTTTAATGCTGAAGAAAACAATTGAACAGCGTCCTTATCTATCAACGGTCCTACGTGATTTTTTTGATCTAGTGGATTTCCAATTTTTAAACTACGATATGCTTTTAACAGAGATGCTTTAACTTTCGGATAAATAGACTCATGAATTATAACTCTCCTTGTAGTTGTACATCTTTGTCCTGCAGTTCCAACCGCTCCAAAAACAATTGATGGAATAGCTATTTTCAGATCAGCATCCGGGGTGACTATAATTGCATTATTTCCTCCAAGTTCAAGAATCGTTTTCCCAAATCTTTTGGAAATAACTTCTGCAGCGTGTCTTCCAACTGCTGTTGATCCGGTTACTGAAATTAATGGAATTCTTTTATCATTTAATATTCTTTCACCTATTGTAGAACCTTTACCAATAACCAAATTAAAAATTCCTTCAGGTAATTTATTTTCTTGTAATACTTCACTGATGATCTTTTGTGTAGCAATAGCAGATAACGGAACTTTCGAAGAAGGTTTCCAGATGTTAACATCACCGCAGGCTGCTGCAATCATTGCATTCCATGAATAAACGGCAACAGGAAAATTGAAAGCGGAAATTGTAGTTACAATACCGAGAGGATGATATTGATCATACATTCTGTGCATTGGTCTTTCAGATTGCATTGTAAAACCATATAATTGACGTGACTGACCAACTGCAAAATCACAGATGTCGATCATTTCCTGAACTTCACCCAAACCTTCCTGTAAAGACTTTCCCATTTCATATGAAACCAAAGTTCCAAGTGGTTCTTTGTAATCACGTAACCTTAATCCAATTTGCCTTACAATTTCTCCTCTTCGTGGTGCGGGAATATTTTTCCAGAATTCGAAAGCTGTCAACGCAGTTTTAATTACTTTATTATATTCTTTTTCAGATGCCTGGTAAACAGAAGCTATTTGTTTCCCATCTACAGGAGAAACTATTTTTAGTTCTCCCTGATCGGTAGATTTAATCCATTTTGTACCGGTTGATGAACCAAAATTCTTACTGGTAATTCCAAGTTTTTTAAGAAAATTCATTATTTATCTCCCTTCCTTAAAAAAGCTCAATAATACTCACTCTCTTAAGGAAATTTAGAATATTGAAGAAAATCAAAAATTAATTGATTAAAAATAACGAGGATATATTTGCTTTCAAATACAGTTTGATGCGGATGAGTCGCAAAAATTATCTTGAATTGGATTAATCAGGTAATTAATTTTACAGTGTATTTTAGTATAAATAATAATGATTATTATTAAAGATAAATATTGTCTCGAGAAACATAAATCTCTTCTCAGCTATTTCGTATCTCGCTACGAAAATCTCTTCTAAGAGCGCATCGCCGTATTGGCATTTTGTTTGAACTCAACTATTACTAAATTTTAAGACCGATAAAGGACACAAATATGTCTAAATACACAATCACTTCGCCGGAAACCGTTCACGAAACATTAAAAAATTATATGCTTGCAGACGGTTTCGATCTAATAATTGATTTACATAAAAGCTACGGTAATAAAGTCGTTGATGAAAGAACCGGGGATGAATATATAGACTTTTTCACATTTTTTGCTTCATCACCATTGGGTTTAAATCATCCAAAGCTAACTTCGGACGAAGTAAAAGATGTACTTGGTCAGGCTGCAATTAATAAACCTTCCAACTCGGATATTTATTCAACATACATGGCTGAGTTTGTTGAAACATTTGGAAATATTGCTATGCCGGATTTTATGGAATATCTCTTCTTTGTCTCAGGTGGGTCACTTGCAGTTGAAAACGGTTTAAAAGTTGCTTTCGATTGGAAGGTACAAAAGAATTTTCAAAAAGGATTAAAAGAAGAAAAAGGTCACCAGGTAATACATTTTAAAGAAGCTTTCCACGGAAGAAGCGGGTACACTCTTTCACTCACTAATACAGATCCTGTTAAAATCAAATATTTTCCGAAATTCAATTGGCCGAGAATAACAAACCCCAAAATCACTTTTCCATTAAAGGAGAATCTTAATAAAATTATTGAGTCTGAAAGAAAAGCCATTAATGAAATAAAGACAGCTATAAAGAATAATACTGATGATATTGCCCTGATAATTATCGAACCAATTCAGGGAGAAGGCGGAGATAATTTCTTCAGGAAGGAATTCTTACAGGAATTAAGAACAATCGCTGATGAGAATGATATTCTATTAATGTTCGATGAAGTACAAACAGGTTTCGGATTAACTGGAAAGTTCTGGGCATCGGAATACTATGTAGAACCAGATATAATTGCGTTCGGAAAGAAAGCTCAGGTTTGCGGAATAATGGTTGGCAAAAGAGTAGATGAAGTAGAAGACAATTGCTTCCACGTTTCAAGTCGTATTAATTCAACCTGGGGTGGAAGTTTAATAGATATGGTGAGATCACGTTATATTATGGAAGTAATACGAGATGAGCGACTTGTTGAGAATGCTGCCAATCGCGGTATTTTCCTTACCAGCCGGTTAGAACAAATTCAGCTACAGTTTCCTAAATTAGTTTCGAATACAAGAGGTTTAGGACTAATGTGCTCATTTGATCTGCCTGATAAAGAAACACGGGATAAATTCAGAAAACACAGCTATGATGAAAAGTTATTAATTCTTGGATGTGGAGAAAAATCTATTCGTTTCCGTCCTCCACTTAATATTACGAACGAGCAACTAGAAGAAGGCTTGCAGGTTATAGAAAAAGTTCTGAAATTAATGTCGTAATCAAAACAAATTTAAGGATTACACTACTTGCACAGAATGGCTCCTTTCTCAGGATTGGAGCCGTTCTTGTTTTAAATTATCTTTGAAGCAATGAACGGTAGACTTTATATAGTTAGCACACCTATTGGAAATCTCGGAGATGTGACTATCCGCGCAATAGAAACGTTGAAGCAAGTTGATTTTATTTTATGTGAAGATACTCGAGTAACCTCAATACTTTTAAAACATTACAATTTTTCGAAACCCCTTGTTTCTTTTAATGCAGTTACAGAGGGGAAGAAATTATCTTCAGTAGTAGAAAGAATAACTAAAGGTGAAAACTGTGCTTTGGTTTCTGATTCAGGTACGCCTCTTATTTCAGACCCCGGTGTTAGATTGGTCTCCGAAGCCATTAAACAAAATATTAATATTGTTCCTGTCACAGGTGCATCCGCATTAATTTCTGCATTAACTGTTAGTGGATTACCAACAGATTCATTTGTTTTTGAGGGATTTTTACCTCAGAAAAAAGGAAGACAAAAAAAGCTGAAGGAATTATCCGACGAATCCAGGACTATTATTATATACGAATCCCCTTTTAGAATTGAAAAGCTTATAATTGAACTTGTTGAATATATGCCGGAAAGATACGTTGTTGTTTGCCGTGAACTTACAAAGAAATTTGAAGAAACCTGGCGTGGTTATCCGAAACAATTGAAAAATGATCTTGATAAAAAGACTATTAAGGGCGAGTTTGTAGTTGTGATTGCGCCTAAAGGCTGGAAAATTGAAAATTAATTATAAGATAAAATTTGTAATAGTCTGGATTTTATCTCATTACTCATTGTTCAAAAAATTGTAATCCTTCAAAACAATATTTAAAAAGGTTCCTGCGCGAAGATTAGAATCAATACCGGTTTTAAGCTCGATTGCACTTTTTGTTTTGGATAATATTTTTTCATAAGTCATAACATCAGGTGCCTGAATAGCCAGATCGAGAACCTCCTTCACGATTGCAATATCCTTGTCTGTCAAGCTATTAACCTGTGGAAACCTGACCTTATAATCTTCCGGTGTTAATTTCAGTATCGTATCTTCAAGTTTTGCTTCGGCTTTAAGCTTTACAACTGTTGTAAATGCTGCAAGATCACCAAGCCGCTGCCCTTTCCCGTTGATCAGCATAGTGATAATTCCTACCGAACCATAAGTAAAGTAAATATCGATCGGTGAAATGAGCCATCGCAAAAAATAACTCCCGATACCAGCTTGTGTGCCGTCCAATTTTACTACTCTTGTTTTCATTATCTTTTTGCCAAATGATTGCCCATTTAAAAATGTTTCGCAAAGAAAGTGGTAAAAAAACAATGGCAGGAAAAGGATTATAAAATATGCTGTTGGATAATAATATTCTGAACCACTTGTAACATTCAATAAAAAGGAGAATATTAATAATATTGCTACCAGGTAACCGATCATAATCAGGTAATCAATTGCACCGGCAGCAACTCTATCCCCTATACTTGCAACCGGATATTCAATATTAACGTTCTGCGATGTTTCTATTTCTATTGTCTGCATTGTATAACTAAATCAAACGACGTGCCTTTAATTCAAGATATTTATTAATTGTGTTTACTGATAAGTTTTGCGGCGTTGTAAGTATTGAATGAATGCTATACCTGGCAAGTTCTTTAACTATTAGTCGTTTTTCATATGCAAATTTTTCAGCAATTGTTTTATGATAAATCTGTTCAACATTCTCTGCCGGCTCATCGATCAATTCATATAATTGCGTATTAATAAAAAATATTACTACCACAAGATGTCTTTGTGAAAGTTTCCTTATAAACTGAATTTGTCTTTCAAGTGCGTTAAGTGTTTCAAAATTTGTGAATAGAAGGATCAGGCTTCTGTGACTTATCTTGTTAAATATAATACTGGCTAAAGTTTCAAAATCCGACTCCGGGAAATCGGTTTTCTGCCTGTAAAGAATTTCAAGAATCTTATTCATTTGTATCGCTTGCCTGTCGGCAGGGAGAAGATTTCCTACATTTTTTGAAAATGTTATTATTCCGGCTTTATCCTGTTTATAAATTGCAATATTGGAAATAACTAAAGAAGCATTTATTGCATAATCGAGAAGACTCATTCCTTCGAAGGGCATTTTCATTATTCGCCCGGTATCTATTACACTATAAACCTGCTGAGATTTTTCATCTTCAAAATGATTTACCATTAAATGATTCTTTCGTGCAGTAGCTTTCCAGTTTATCGTTCTGTAATCGTCTCCTTTTACATATTCTTTTATTTGTTCAAACTCCATTGAATGACCGACACGTCTTACCTTTTTTATCCCTGCTTCTGTAAGTCGATCGCTTATTGCCATCAACTCATATTTTCTCATCTGTACATACGAGGGATAAACCGGGATTATTTTTTCACCTTCGAATCTGTACCTTCTTTTTACAAATCCGATCCTTGAACTGACATAAACATTTATATTACCAAAATTATATTCACCTCTTTTAACAGGACGAAGAAAATATGAAATTACTTTTGTAATCCCCGGTTTCAAAACAGAACTAAATGAATTATCTCTGATCTGCAATTCAAAAGGAAGCTCATCGATTATAATTACATTTACTCCAAAAGAATAGCTATTTGTAAGAAATATTTTAATCTCATTATCATCTCCGTTTGATAAC
>JAJDNK010000231.1 GCA_022340715.1 bacterium BMS3Abin03
TGCTGTTGAAATAGCAATAAGCAAGAAATAATTTTGCTTAAGATCCCTATCAGTGAATGCTGGTAGGGATTTTTTATACTTTTCGAGTACGTACTTTTGTATGTGCTCACTATAAATTGATTCTTTATGTTCTAAATTGTAAGATTCCCTGTTTACTTATAGTCAGCCGGTGATAAAATCACCAATCAATTATTGGTACATAATTTCTTAATCCTTGCCAATTAACAAAAATATTTTTCTTGCATTTATTGTTTATTATTGAGAGATTAATAGCTACTTAAATACTTAGGCACCTAAAGGGGAAAGGTAAGCGTGCGATATAGTATTTCTTAGTTTCTTCCATCCTATCCTTTGGTGAAGTAAATAGTTTTTCATTTCATAGGGAATACTGTGAGAAGAAACTACTTCATATTGAAATTACTTATAATATTTATTGTCCTGTTTAGCTCGTTTCAAATTTTTCCACAATCCAATAAGTTTGATATAGAGTATATAACAACACAGGACGGTCTTTCCAGTGCATGTGTTCCAAAGATCATTCAGGACAGTCAGGGATTTATGTGGTTTGCAACCGAGGGTGGTTTGAATAGATATGATGGATATAACATTAAGCATTACGATTGCGGAGAAAAAGTCATTAGAACAATTTTTGAAGATCCTGCAGACAGTGGAAAAATTCTTTGGATTGGAACGGGTGGTGAGCTTTTTAAATTTGAAACTGAAAATGAAAAATTTATAAAATTACAATTAAATGACGCAAAGGTAAATAATACTAGCCAGACTTATATTACTTGTATTTATAAAGATAGAGATGGCTTTTACTGGATCGGTACAGAGGGTGCTGGATTATATATGTTTAATCCTAAAACTGGTAGATTAATAAGATACTTACCTGATCCAAATGAAAGTGGGAGTTTAAGTCCAGGTTGTATTTTTGCAATCTGCCAGGATTATCTTGGCTATCTGTGGATAGGTACTGTTTCAGGATTAGATAGATTTGACCGTAAAACGAAAAAGTTTAATCACTATAAATACGATCCCAATAATCCTCATACATTGGAATCAGATCATATTTATTCTCTATTTGAAGACAGTGATAAAATACTATGGATTGGTACTTTGGAAACACTTTTCAAATATGATAGAAAGAATGATAGATTTATCAGACCATTATTTTACAACTTAGACAAACCGTTTATTATTAAAAGTCAGATATTTTCAATTACCGAGGATAATCAGAAAACTCTTTGGTTTTCATATGGCACTGGAGTTTGCGCGGTTCCCCAAGATCGAAAAAACATAAAATTCTATTCTGATAGTTCAAATGTTTCATTAACATCATCTGTATGTATTGATCGATCCGGCAATATCTGGATTGGAACTTATTGTAGTGGGATACAAAAATTAATTTCAAATAGAAAATGCTTTACGTATTATAAAAATACTTCCGCTGATCGTATTAATTCTAAGATTTCATGGACTTTTAGTTTTTTTGAAGATAAAGATAATAATTTATGGGTAGGAACTTGGGAAGGTTTAAAAAAGTTTAAAAGTGATAAGATAATGAGTTATCATTTAATAGTCCGTGATTCAACATTGATAGAATCTTACGAGCCAGCGATTTATCATATTGTTCACTCATCATCTGATAAATTGTGGCTTGCAGGAGATGGATATTTATTTGAGTTTGACCCTAATACATATGATTATCTTTATTATAGAGGAAAGTATTCTATATACACTAATCCAATAATTAACTTTGTTGAAAAGCTCTTCAAAGATTCTTCTGAGATAGTCAGTATTAAGAAAATTACAAACAATAAGGATATAGTTAAGAGCTTCAATATTGCTAGAAAATTATATGTACTGGTATATTCAACAGGTGAAGGAAATCTGAATGAACTATTGGATTATGGATGGATTACGATAGAAGGAAATGAAAATCTTATTTGGAGAATGAATCCTTCTGCATCAAGATTTATGGAGGGCCCACATAAACCCATTAATTTTTCGGGACAATTTAAGGATAGAGAACAAATTGCTTTGCTGGAATTAAAGCCAGGGAAATACCAGCTTCATTATCGTACAAATAATACACATAGTTATAATAATTGGATTGGGAAATCTCCTCCTAATCCTGAATTATGTGGTATTTCTATTTTTCAAATAGATGAATCAGATTACAAAAAGTACAAGAACGAATTAGAAAAAAGAAATTATCGTTATTTAGATAATCCAGATTTTAGAGGGGGAGATATTGTTGAGGATAATGAGGGAAAATTATGGTGTGCTCTGCGAAGTAGTGGCAATTATGTTCATATTTTTAATAGAGAAAAAAAACAATTTACACCTGTTAGAGAACCTTCAGTAATAAGTTTTGTCTCTCCATTTTCAGTTAAGATTGTTAAAGATAATTCTGGAAATCTCTGGTTTACATCTTACATTAATACATTAATTAAACGAAATTTAAATGGTAATTTCAAAACAAAATTTATATTAAGTGATTTTACTGGAAGAACTAAAATAAAATTAAAGCCGGGAGCTATAAATCAGATCTATGCAGATAGTAAAGGAAATTTATGGATTGGAAGCGATATAGGACTTTTTAAGTATAATGTAACTAGTGAAAAGGTTACTCAATACAAATTTGAAGAACTGTGTTTTCCGAATTTAATTCAGAGTATCATCGAAGACTCCAAGGGCACACTATGGCTAAGCACCGAATATAATATTCTCAAATTTCATCCTGAGACTAATTCCCTGAGGAAATTCGGTGTTAATGATGGTTTGCCAGATATAAAATACACACCCGGTAGTTGTATAAAACTTGAAGACGGAAGAATAGCATTTGGCGGATCGATTGGTTTTGTAATGTTTCATCCCGATAGTATTAAAGTAAACGAAATATCTCCAAATATTGCTATAACTGGATTTCAGATTTTTAATAAACCAGTTCCAGTAGGTCAAGACTACCCCTTAAAGAACGCTATTAACAAATCTGAAAGAATTATACTTAGTTACGACCAGGATGTATTCACATTTGAATTTAGTGCGCTGGATTTTACAAAACCTGAAAGCAATAAATATGCATACAAAATGGAAGGTGTAGATCCGGAATGGGTTTATACAGATGCAAGTAGGCGTTATGCAACCTACACTAAACTTGATCCCGGGGAATACAAATTCAGAGTTAAAGGATCAAACAATGATGGTATCTGGAATGAAGCGGGTACTTCGATTTTAATAATAATTACACCTCCCTGGTGGCGTACCACACTTGCATATTTCATCTATGCTTTTATAGTTATCACCACTGTATACTTCACTTGGAGAATGCAGCTAAAGAAAATCAGAATAAAGCACGATTACGAAATGAGCAAATTTGAAGCAGAAAAAATGCACGAAGTAGATGAGATGAAAAGCAGGTTCTTTGCAAATATTTCTCACGAATTTAGGACCCCGCTTACGTTGATATTGGTCTTGGCTGGAAAAATTACCGAGAAAACAAAAGACTTAGCTTCCAGAGAAGATGCAGGTGTAATAAAGCGAAATGCAAACAGACTCCACGAATTGGTAAATCAATTATTGGATTTATCTAAACTTGAATCTGGAAATATGTCTTTGAAAACCATTCCTCTAAATATTATTCCCTTTCTCAGAGGACTAGTCTTGTCATTTGTTTCTTTTGCGGAAAGGAAAAAAATCGCACTGAAATTTAATACAATCGAAGAGAAGCTGAATGTATACATAGATAAAGATAAACTTGAGAAAATAGTAACCAACCTTTTATCAAACGCATTTAAATTCACACCACAAGGAGGACGAATAGAATTTGGTGTAAAGAAATTTAAAACGAATATTGAAATTATAATATCGGATTCGGGTATTGGAATTTCTCCGGATATGATAGATAAAATTTTCGATAGATTTTATCAGGTAGATAGCAGCCACACAAGAGAACAGGAAGGAACAGGGCTTGGATTAGCACTTACAAAAGAGCTTGTTGAGCTTCATAAAGGTCAGATAAGGGTGGAGAGCGGCGAAGACAAAGGTACTACATTTACAATATCACTTCCATTAGGAAAAGATCATCTTAAACCCGAAGAAATTATTGAAGGTAAGGAAGAAGGAGAAACCTTTTACGAGGGAGTTGATTTAGGTTCTGAATATGAATTGATAAAGGTAAAATCAGGCAATGAAAAAATATCAGAAGAAGAAAAATTATTACTACTCATTGTTGAAGACAATGCTGATGTAAGAAACTATATAAAGAGTGATCTTGAAGAAGAGTATAGGATACTTGAAGCAGTAGATGGAGAAGATGGGCTGAACCAGGCAATAAACCAAATTCCGGATCTGATAATAAGCGATGTAATGATGCCAAAAATGGACGGCTTTGAAATGTGTGATAAAATAAAGAATGATGAAAGGACAAGTCATATACCGGTGATTATGCTAACAGCAAAAGCTACTAGTAAAGATAAGATAGATGG
>JAJDNK010000245.1 GCA_022340715.1 bacterium BMS3Abin03
CTTCCTGTCAATCTCTGCACTTGCACTATCAATTAACTTTTTTGCTTCTTCTTTACTTTCCTTCAACATCTGTTCTTTAAGAGTTTCAGCATAAATTCTACTTTGCTCGATAATTTTTTTGGATTCATCTTCTGCTTTTGAAAGACTTGCCTGGTTTTGTTCAAGAATTTTCTGAGCTTCCTCTTTAGCTTTTTCTGCTTTGTTTAGAGAATCTTCTATTTCTTTTTCCCTGTTTTCAAGAGCAGTAAGAATTGGCTTCCAGGCTACTTTTTTTAATACAATGAGTAGTATAAGAAATGTAAGTGCTGTCCAAATTATTAATCCGGGATTTACATCCAACAGCGTACCTCCGCCACCTTCAGAAGCTATTATTCCAATTAAAATATTTGAAATCATATTTTAAACCTTCTTTGTTTATTACTAACAGTGGTTTATGTTCCACTAATTATGCTTTAAGTGCCAGAAGGATACAGATAACCAAGCCGAAAAATGATATACCTTCTATAAGTGCGGCAGCAATAATCATCGATGTTCTGATAGCACCTGCTGCTTCTGGTTGTCTTCCACTGGCATCCATAGCTGAACTTGCTAGTTTACCGATACCAAGACCACCACCAATTACTACTAAACCAGCACCTAAACCGGCCGCTAACCATGCTAAATCCATGAATTTTCTCCTCTAATTATTATTAATAAATTAATGTTCCTGATGTACAGCCATCCCTATAAACAAAGAAGTAAGGATGGTAAAAATATACGCCTGAATTAAGGCAACTAAAATTTCAAGTAAATAAATGAACAAAGCAAAAAGCACCGATACTGGTGCAACGAAAATTGTTCCCATAAAAAATATTAGTCCTAGCAAAGCAAGAATAACTGTATGCCCGGCAATCATGTTCGCAAAAAGACGAATAGCCAATGCAAATGGTTTTGTAAACAAACCAAGTAGTTCAACTACAGCCATAAGAGGGAGTAACGGAACAGGAATTCCATGCGGTATTAGCCCTTTGAAATAACCAAAAAATCCGTGCTGCTTAATTCCTCCTAATTGAATTACAAAGAATGAGAATATAGCCAGGGTTGCCGTGACGGCAATATTGCTAGTAAAGGTTGCTGAAAATGGAATTAATCCCAAAAAATTTCCAAATAAAATAAAAAAGAATAACGTCAGTAAATAAGGAACAAATCTTTCATATCCTTTACCAATAGTGGGCTGAGCAATTTCATCCTTTACAAAAATTATAAACAGTTCAAAAAAGTTTGCAATACCTTTAGGAACGAGTGACTTTTTATATTTTCTTGCTACCAGGGAAAAAATAATCAAAACTAGAATTGCCGTCAGCCACATAAAAACAACGTGCTTGGTTGGAGTAATATCTATACCAAATAATTTAGGAAACTGGGGAATATGAACAGTAAAGAATGGCTGAAAATCCAACTCTTTTGAGTCCATGATATGATGAAGAATCCAACCGCTATCATTCCCGCCAGCGTGCTGAACAGAATCAACTATTGCTTTAACCGAATCCTCTGCATTATAGAAAGGCATCAAAACCGCTATTTTTTACTGAAATTCAAATAAATTATTTCGATTATCGCATAAAAAATATAGAAAAATAAGAGAGAAAATATAAAGCTAATCTCATTTATTTCCAAGAATTTCAAACTTACTACTACTAAAACAAGCATTATTGAAAGCCTTAAAACCAATCCCCCGAAAATAGAAATGAGAAAAGTTTTAATGGGGCTATTAATTCCAAAAAATATAAAAAGTAATCCCAGAATAAAATTCAAAAAGGTAATTACATCACCAAATAAAACAGATTTGAAAATGATTTTATCCTGAGATTGTATAATTGAAAGAACGGCTAGAATTATTAAACTTAATAGCCCAATGACTCCTCCTGCCAGCAGAATTCTCTTAGAAAAATTCATTTACCGGATTTTAACACACTCTTTATAAAATTATATAGACCGGCAAAAACCCCAAGGAAAGAAAAAATAATAGTCAAAACCGGGCTAAGTTCAAATTTATTGTCTAACCAAATACCAAGAAATACCATAGCTGTAACAGTTAAAGCAAGTTGCATCCCTAGTCCTATATAAGGACCAATCTCACGATACAATTTGTTAATGTTCTTGAGATCGTCGGGATCTTTTTTCATACTAATTGCTGGTTGAAGCAGCAGGAGGTTTTGGCGGAGTGAAAACTTCTTTGGAATCACCCATGCTACTCTTACCATCGAACTTTGCACCAGCTTCAATAACGAGTATTTTAGCAATTATATCACCCTTTAAAGAAGCTTTCGCCTCCAAGATAAGTTTATCCTTAGCGTTAACGGTACCTACAACTTTTCCGCCGATGGTTATTCCGTTTGCGACAATCTGCCCGTTAATATCACCCTGTTCACCAACAGTAACATTACCCTGCGCGGTAAGATCTCCCTGAATTTTACCATCAATTCGAATACTACCGGAGCTGTTTACTTTTCCTTCTATTTTTACCCCATTGCTTATAATTGTTATGTCTTCTGTGTTTCCATTCATAGGCTTTGTCTTCAAAATAAGACCTCCGTTTGTTAATAATTAAGAATTATTTTTTCAGGATCAACCGGTTTACCGTTTTCCCAAATTTCAAAATGAAGATGCGGACCAGTTGTTAATTTTCCAGAATTACCACTAATGGCTATCAATTCTCCCTGTTCTACTCTTTCTCTCTGTTTTTTAATCAGGGAAGAACAATGCTTATAAATACTTATAAACTCCTCGTTGTGACTGATAATAATTGTATAACCATCATCGATTGTATAGCCGGAAAAAATAACAAATCCTCCTGCTGTTGCATAGACAGGTGTTCCCGCTTTTACAACATAGTCGAGGCCCATATGTCCTTTTCTGGGATTAAAACTTCTGCTAATAAACCCAGTCACCGGCTTTATAAACTGAATCTCCTTTTTTTGTTCAGTCTTTGTAAAGAATAAATCTTCAAACACCTTTAAAATATTTCCGCCAGCCGGCAAGCTTTCAATTTCCACCACAGAATCCTGAACCTGTTTAATAGAATCGAATAAAGTCGTATCACCTAATGCAAGAGCATATTGCAAACGTTCATTCGTGGCTTTTAGTTTTTCTAATTCCCTAATAAGAAAAACCATCCTGGAATTTAAGTCATCAATTTTTTGTTTATCGGAAGCTTTTAAACCTGTTTGTTCAGGCAGTAATATTTTACTAGTTCCAGTTAAAGAGAGGATATAAAAACCGGCAATTATAGATAAAAAAGTATAAATAAAAATTAATATAATAAGATTTTTTAATGATAATTTAGTTGATCTTGCCCTATGAGATGTATCTTCAGGAACAAATATCACCGAGAATTTTTTTATCCTTTTTATTTTTTCCAGTATTAACATCGATAAAATATAATCATTTAATAAGTGAATTGTAAGTTTATAGTAACTTTCCGAATAAATCTACAAATTTAATGCTACCCTGTCGAATGATCTGAGGCGTCTCTCCACTTAAATCTATTAAAGATGAAGGTTCTCTATTTTCTTCAAAATTTGTGTAGAAAATTGTACCCACATAACGGGAAAATCTTTCTATTATAGTTAAATGATCATTTAAAGGACGCTCATCTTTTATGTTCACACTGGTAGAAACTAAAGGTGCTTTCAAAGCACTAAGAAGACTAAGACAAAATTTGTGATTCGGAATTCTGAATGCCGCCGTTTTTGACTTAAAAATTTCCTTTTTATCATCCCTAAGTTCAAATATAACTGATACAGGATTAGGCCAAATTTTTTTTAATAATTCTTCATATTTTTTTTTAGATAAAATAATGTAATTAAAAAGTGTGTCCAATGAATCTATCAATAAAATGAATTGTTTGTTTTCCTGTCTTTGTTTAATAATATTTATTTTTTCTAAAGCACTTTCACTAAACCGATCGCATCCAAAACCATAAATTGTATCTGTGGGGTAAATAAAAACTTCTTTAGCATTATAACAGCTTACTGCTTCTCTAACTGCTAACTGAGGATTTTCCTCGATGTTTATCAACTTTGCTTTTCGTTTCATTTAATTTAGCATCTTTTCAATTTCAATCAGAACATTTTGCAGGGTCAACTCCCTTCCGCAAGGAAAGGTTTTGATTGGGCATTTATTGTATCCATGTATTCCACATGGTTTACAATCAAGATCATCATAACTGATATACTTACTTTTATCATTGTAAGGATAAAAACCAAAATCCGCGATAGTTGAACAATATATAGTTAATACCGGTATATCGGCGCACATTCCCAAATGAGTAGGAGCACTGTCATTTGTAACTAAGAGTTTAGCCTTCTTTAAAAGACAAATTGTTTCAACAATACTGGATTCTCCCGCCAGGTTTTTAACTTTATCTTCTAAATCATTAGAAATATATTCACATAATGTTCTATCGATTTTACTTCCTATTAAAACAACTGTTTCATTTTTATTTATTAATGACTCTACTAATCCCCGATAACTTTCTTTAGGATAACGTTTTGTTGCCCACACGCTTCCCGGGGCAATTGCAATAAAATCTTCAGTGATATTCTTTATCGAAATAATATTATCAACTTTGCTTTTTACAGTTTCTGTTAAATTAATCTTAGGTTTTATTTTCCAATTATCACCAGAAGTATTTTCACCAATTAATTCCAGGTTTCTCTGAATTTCATGATGTGTTCTGACATATTTTACAAGATTTTTATATACATACTTTAAACTACTGTTATCAAATCCATAAGAGTCATTAACTCCTAACCTTAAAGTTATATAAGCGCTTCTAAAAGAACGATGCGGTGAATAAACTTTCGAATAATTATTTTCTTTTAATTTTCGAATAAATTTGTTTAAGGCTCTTAAACTTTTATGCTCATCTTTCTTATCTATAATTATAACCGTATTAACATATCCTGATGCCTCAAAGATTTCTTTGGTTGAAGGTATCGCTAATACATCTATTTCAATTTGAGGATTAAGCTGCTTTAATTTTTGCAGCATAGGCAGTGTTAGAATAGCATCGCCAATGAAAGCCGTTTGGATTACCAGCACTCTGTCTACTTTATCAATCAATGTTTCCATCGTTTATGCATCCAAAGCCATTGCTCAGGATTCTTCCTAATGTATGATTCAAGATACGACATATGTCTCTGACTGACTTCCTTAATTTTTTCTTCATAAGATTCAGGTAGATTCTCAATCGATATTTCAGTCATAATTGTTTTATATGAAAAATCACTTTGTCGGACTGGAATACCATATAAAATGGGCGCTCCTGTTTTCAAAGCCAAAACAGCGGGTCCTGTATGCACAGAAACATTTTTCCCAAAAAAATTCACTTTTATTGATTCCTGTGGTCCCCTTTGGTCGGCAACCATAGCAACGATTTTTTTATCTTTTAGCCTCTGGTATGTTTGTCTAATAGAAATACCTAAAGGAATAATTTGATTATTCCATCTTGTTCTTACTCTATTCATCCAACCTGTTACATAAGGATTTCTTTGCGCTTTAACAACCACTGAAAAAGGTATGCCCAACTGTGCAGCTACCGAGGTAGCAACATATTCCCAGTTTCCATAGTGTGCTGATAATAAAATCACACCTTTCTGTTCATCGAATTTACTTTTTATTAAATCAGGATTAATGCATTTAACCTGTTTTTTAATTTCACTTTTGTTCATTGCTGGCATATACAAAATTTCAATCAGAGTAATACAAAAACTATTAAAACAGTTAAAAGCAGTCTTCTTAATTTTATTATTGTCTAAATCAGGGAATGCATTTTTCAGATTTTCAATTGTAGTGGATTTACGAATCGGAATTAAATAAAAAAATAAACCAGCTAAAACCGGAGAAAGTCTTCGTGAAAGATTAATTCCTAAAAATCTAATCAATCTGCTTAACGATACAAAACATATATATTCAAATATATTTTTCATTAGTCTTGATTATAACCGTAAGTGATAAAAAAATAAAAATAATCCCGTTAATATAATTTAGCTTATGTCCGATTTAAAATAAAAAAGCCCTGAAAACAGGGCTTATATAACAATCAAATAAAATATCTCAATGAACAGCTAGTCTGTTTAGCCAATTATCATCTCTCAATTCACCCCTTTTAGTTGAGTTCAGTAACATGTAATCAGAAAAACCTGTTAAATCACCAAAGTCAAATTCAACGCCGCCTTCAATATTATCATACCTCCATATTTCATAAGGCTTGGTTTCAATTTGATTCGGATATCTGCTTATCTCGGAAGGTTCACCATATATAATATATACCCTCCCTCGATCTGTTTTCCATCCTTCCTTTGAAAGTCCTCCAAATCTTTCATTGCTTTCCTTTATTCTTTTTATGTAAAGTACTAAAGTTTGGTTTTTCCCATCATTAATTTCATCATCTCTTGCATCCCAAAACTGTGTTAAGAATTCTCTCTTAGCACCAACTTCTGTCAATGATTCATATTTTTGCTTTTCCTGGCTTGATGCAATATATTTAGATTTATTATAGAAATCATCGAGTTCTTCGTCAGACATAGCTCCAAACATACCTGCAACTACATTCTTATTACCACCGGTATTGAAAGTATCTACATACTCTACAGAAGGATTATATACGAAAAACTTTTTCGCAGAAGAAATACCGAAATTAGTCGTACTATCTACCAATGATATAACAAGCGAATATGAATCAGTTGGCAGCTTATATGCCATAACATTTCCTACTTGTACAATTGAATTTGCAGTGTTCTTAATATCCCTAGCTTTATTACTAACA
Source organism: bacterium BMS3Abin03 (assembly GCA_022340715.1). Lineage (GTDB taxonomy): Bacteria > Bacteroidota > Ignavibacteria > Ignavibacteriales > Ignavibacteriaceae > BMS3ABIN03. The sequence goes on from JAJDNK010000245.1 coordinate 6,812, forward strand.
ACCTGACCGCGACTGTTCAATACATTTTGATACAGATAAAAATTAGAATTATCTCTATTCATATTATATAATTCGATATAATAAAATAATACCGGTTGAACCGTCCCATATATAGCAGTTGGTGAAGGAACTACTTCATAAGTATTTTTATAAAAGATAGAGTTTTTGTTTTCACTGTTCTGTATCATATTTGAAGCTAATTGAACATCACTCATAGCTAGTGGCATAGAGAGAAACGGTCGAATTTTAATATACTCTGTTATAGTACGTTGATTATCAGGAGACAAAGCATCAATACCCGTCACAACGCATTTGTATGTACCCGTTTTAAGCACAAAGCCTAGAACACCAATCAAACTCTGGTAATTCTGAATAGTGTCACCCGAAACAATATGAGATACTAACCAATCTTTATCTACAGCTACTTCACCTGTAGTTGTATCCTGTAAAGTAATATGAAGTTTCCCCTGAACATAGTTAGCTGTATCGGTTTGTTCAATGCTCATTGTTCCCTGGCTGAAAGAGTAATAACATTCAAGATAGTTTGATGTTGAATCATAACCAAATTGAGCAAAATCAAATTCGAACCCAAAATTGGATTGAGCAAATGAATAAGGTGTTAAAAGGAGTGCGGTTAAAAAAATTATCTTTTTCATATCTCTAAAATAGAATTATTTACAATAATAAAATAAAAAAGCGTCTGCTGAAAAATCAACAGACGCTTAATTCCGGGGGATTTTCGGTTTATTCTATACCAAGTTTTACAGTAAATACATGATTTGCGTTTTGAAATTCTTTAACATTTCTATAAGCATAATCAAAACCAATCGATATGCCATCAGATGTTTCATAATTAATGCCTGCCCCTAAAGTATAATCATATATCGATTGATCACTATTCTGCAAAAGAAGATCATATCCACCACGCAGGAAAAATGTATTTAAAAATCCATATTCCATTCCAAACATCATTTGGTCTTCAAAATTATTGTTATTTCTGAACGTAGTACCAATTGCCAACTGATTATCATCACTCATAAAATAATCATAGGCAACACTCAGCTCGAAATAACTGGGTATTTGAAATGGTTCCGTATCCGCCTGGTATACGCCATTTCCACTTCCATAACCTGTACTAGGCACCTCAGTCTTTACTTTAAGATCTTCACCCGAATATGCCATATTTGTACCGATATTTTTAACAGCGGCAGCAAGAGACAGGTTATTATCAAACTGATATTGTACACCAAAATCTATAGCGATTCCGGTTGCACTGGCATTCATAATTGATTCATTGACAATCTTAAAGTTAAATCCCGCAGCTACACGATCGGTTACAGATTTTGAATATGTCAAACCAGCAACAAAAAAGTTGGGGGAATAAGTTTGACCCGTACCATCAGGATCCTGAAATGTTGTAACCGGAATATCACCAAAATCAAGGGTCTTATAAGTTATTGCTATTGATCCCAGGTCACCCAACTGAGTACCAATTGCAAAATATGCCTGACCGATATCTGCCACGTAATTCAGGTAGTCGAACATAGCTTGTGTACCAGTCATTAAATCGAGACCGGCAGGATTATAGTAAATAGATTCTACTCCGGTAACCCGTGAAAGAAAAGCACCACCGGTGGCAATTGATTTTGCACCAACAGGAATCAGCAACTGATCAGCGCCCGAAGTTCCTTTCCTTGTCTGATCACCAGCAAAGGTAGATACCGAAAAGCCTGCGATCAAAATTGTTAGTAATAATTTTCTCATTATAATCTCCATTATTTAATGTCGTCAATAAAAATTAAGTCGGTACGGTAATGTTATTACCGTACCAGTTAAAAAATCCATTAATATCTTTGGATCTGCTTCTGTGGTTGAATTATAGCAAATTTAAGTACTTTATCTCCCATATTTGGGACAGAGACTATTGCTATATACATACCTGAAGCAACCCTCAGTTGATCCTGATTTAATAAATCCCATGTCATAAATGGAGAATTATCATTCTTATTTAACGTTCTAACGAGATTTCCACTTAATGAAAAGATTTTAATAGTTGCTACATTTGGTAAATTGGAGAATGTTATATATGGTGCGTCAGCAGCACCTCCTGTATAACTTACTCCTGGATTATACGCAAAAAGTGGATTCGGGAATACATTAATCTTATCAAATAATTCTTTCTCTTCATTAGTGCTCAGGTCGGCTGTCACTACAAAAGTATATGTATCTTCAGTAGTTAATGGAGAATTAATATTAATATTATAATTACCAACCGGATCAAAATTCTCAGCATCAGAAATCCTTTGTAATCCAACTATAAACATAGCATTGAAATACGGACTTTCTGCAATAGCACTACGTTCATCGGTTGTTAGTGGACTGTTTGGATCCATCTTATAACCATTTCCTAAGTCAGCAACTCTTTGTGCTGGTGATCCTGTACCCGTACCGGTATATTCTACCTGAGATCCGGTTGGATCGTAAGGAGTATTGAATATAATTATATATTCCTTTGTAGCACCAATATTGGTTCCTGGATCATATACACCATCAGGTTTCCCTAATGTATCCTGAAGGTTTGCAGTTTCAGTAAACCCAACTGCTAATTGATATTCCTCTCCAAAAGCGTCATCTTTAACCCAAGCTTGAAACGGTACATCAACAAATGCAGAATCCAGATCTCCTCCACCGGCAATAAATCTGACTGGTTTTCTTACATATCTATAGGCTTTCCCGGGTTCTCCAAACCTGATCTCAACTCTTCTTGTATCTGTTATCTTAATAACAGTTGATCTTTTTTGAGAGACTAATTCGGGTAATCCGTTCGGATCATTAAAATCGGCACCGGGATAAAATACCCCAAGACTATCATGCTTAAATGAACCAGTGTACCACTGTGTACCGCCCGTGTAATCTACATCTCTAACGCCAGGATCTACCCATTCAACATTAACAACAGCACCGCTATAAAGATTATTGATCATTCCAGTACCATAATCTTTAGATGAATCAAGTTTAATCTGATTTGTATTTAAATCAGTTATTCTATAGAACAAGCTATATAGAGAAGTTGAACTATCCTGGAAGAAGCTAACTTCAAACTTATGACCATCTATTTTTGATTTATCTTTTACATCATAAGTTACTACAGCTTCTGAACCTCCTGTAACATGTTCTGCTTTTACACCTGTATAGTATGGAGTGTATGTATCTTTACCGGGAACAATACCTACAGGACTCTTACCATCACTTAAGATCACCGGTATACCGGCAATACTTCCAACCGCAGCTGTTTTAGGAATAAGATAATTACCAAGTGCATCTAGTTTTTCTATTTCATCCCTATTGTAAGCTGTTGGAACGATCGAGATAAAATATGGTTTACCTTTTATGAGTGGAGCCTGAGTAAAAGGATCAGTTGTGATAGTTAAACTAATTCTACCAGTTTGTGCATTCGAATATGTTGCGGAATCAAGTTGTATACCACCATTATAAATTAATTTTCTCTCTAATGATACCGGATCTTCATAAATAACTTTATTTATGTCATTAGCCACATCGTAACTGGCTATGAGCATAGTGTTTGTACGCCCACCTTCTTTATCAGCTAATGAATTAGTCTGATGCATGTATACATCATAACTTTCAAAAACCATATCATAACCCTGACCAATTTTTCTGTAATCTAATTGCGGTTTGGTTTCCCATATGAGTTCAATTGTATTATCGGTTGTTTTTATAATCGGGTTAACAGCAGGGGGAGGGGGAGGAAAATTAAAGTTATTGCTAAACACAAACTGCGCTGCTCTGTCAATCTGTTTAGCTAATACAACCGAATTAAGTGCAGATGTCGATCTACCAACAACATACGCGACAACTATATCAACAGGTTTATCTTTTTCTAAAATGAAAGGTCCCGTGCTTAACATCTGTCGTTGATCGGTTGGATAGCTATTTATCCATCCGTACAGAGCTACTGGATCACCGGAATACATAAATTGACCGGGAATCATTGAACAATCAACTCCACCGAGTACAGTGCCAAACTCCCAATTACACGGATCGACAAAATCACCCGGCTGGTTTTTACCAAGAACATAATTTCTTAACTGTTGAGCATTATCAGGATCACCCTGCGTCGGATGACTCTGCATATAATGGACAAATGAAGTTTGAGGTAAATTTACAGCACCGGGAATTGTATCGATTCCCAGAAGAGGACCCTTTGTATTAAAGGCTAAATCGTCTGGATTGCCGGTTTCAACCCAGGGTCCCTGGAAGAAATCCACAAGAAAGCATGGTGGATCGACACCAAAAGTTGCGTCAGGTCCATCGTTATAAGTAAATCCTGCATTTAATGTAGTATCGCACCCTACAAGATCATCGGTATAACCATCACCGCCGCCAATATCGGGGTCGTCCCACACACCAAAATAAACAGAATCAAGAACATTAGCTACTGTGCCTGCATTATTAACGGAATATCTTACAAATACAATATTACCCAGATCACCAGAAGTAGCATATGCCCATACTGTTTGTCTTACTTCTATACCCATTGGCTCCTGATCTGAAAATGCGCGTGACGATGATTCCAAACGATCATTGTAAACACACCAAACAGTTTCATCACCAAGAAGATCGGGCATATCCTCATCCTCATCCCATACTCCGTTTCCATTTTTATCTACCGGATTATAAGTACCATCACCATCTCCATCATAGAAATATGCACCCAAATCCACAGCGTCTTTCCATTCCTGCCATGAATCACCAAATGGCTCATCCTTTGCATTTACTACATAAATGTGTGCTCTTGGATCGTTAGGGTCAGCACCTACAACACCAGGTAAATAGTCTTCAATTCTTGATGCAGAAGCAACTGCACTGGACCAAAGATTTCCACCATTTTTTCCGCTTATCATAAAGCCACCGCTGAATAGAAATCCTTTCCCATCTATTTGAGCATCGGTAAGATCACCGATAGTAACATTGGCAAGAACTCCTCTATTGTTCAACGGAATATGGAGTCTGTTAACTTGTAATAAATACGCATCACCTGCGTTTATTCCTGCAGTCTTGTTCAACTTATTCTTATTCCCTTCACCAATCGATGAAAAGGATAATAATACCAAAGACGCAGCAATAATTACAATTGGAATAATTTTACGTTTTATATTTATTGACATTATTAAAACCCTTTGTTTTGAAATATGAATATCTGCGAATTATAAATTAGAAAAATTAACTTTTAATCCGAGATTGATAAGTCTTGGTATACCAAAATTTGATGGATCACGTTCAAGACTCATATAATCCTGTGTCCACGCTTCACCATAACCTTTAGCCTTTGTTTTCCCGGCTTCAGTTTCTAAGAAACCTGTTGTATATGGTGAACCGGTTGATCGCCATACATTTACTGGATTATCTGCATCAAGGAGGTTTTGTACCCAAACATAAGGTGTAATAAGAGTGCTACCAAACTTAAATGATTTTTCTAACTTCAGATCAATTCTGAAACTACCCGGCCCATACGCAGAGTTCAGATAACCTTTTGTCTGTCCATAATTTGTATAGTTTTCTGTAAGATCTTGGTTATCAAGAGGAGTATATGGTCTTCCACTGTTGAATGAGAACAGGATATTGAGACCTGTCAATTCAAATATTCCTAAATCACCTTCAGGAACATAAAAGTTCAAATTGACCACACCAGTGTGTCTCTGGTCATAATCCAGAGGGGCAATTACTTTTGGGATTTCACCATTCACATTTCTAAACGCTGAAACGTAAGATGAGTTCGTAGAAGAACCGGTTCCTTCAGATAATGAAAAAGTGTAATTGACTGAAAGTGAAAAGTAACTTACTCTTGGTACATCAACTGTTAATGCTAAACCTTTAACAGTTCCAAAATCGGAATTTGTAGCACCAAAGATAATAAACTGTTGTCCGCCAGCCTGTCTGTACCAGAAACGTGCTTCAGTATTTGTTAAACCTTCTATATTTTTATAAAAAGCAGTGATATTTAATGCTGCAGCATTATTACCCAAAATTTGTCTGAAACCAATTTCATATTGCGTGGTTTTTTCACTGTTTATATGTCCATCATTAAATTGGAAATTATCAGTTTGTATTAATAAATAATCACGTGTTTCAAACAGTATAGCATCAAGTAATCTGGGTTCCTGAATAAATCTTCCGAATTGTGCATGAAATACTGTGGAGGAAGTAACAGGGAATCCAAGACCTATTCTGGGTGATACATAAAATTCAGGATCTTTGGTTTTATAATCGCCATCATCAAAATCATTAGGATTAGAACCACCACCATAAGGTAATTCCGGATTTACGAAGATTTTTGAACGGGTTGCAAAATAATCAAACCTGATACCTAAATTTAACACGAGATCTTCAAGTTCAAATCTATCCTGCAAATAACCATAACCAAGAAGAGGATTTTTTGGTCCAAGATCGCCAGAACTGGTTTCATTTCCGTAAAGATCATAACCATAACGGTTAGGATGTCTACCTTCATATCTTTCCTGACGGCTTAACGCAAGTGTGGTATCACCATTTGCATCTATATAATCTCTATTACGATATGCTAATCTTTCTGGATTTCCTATCGAATAGTATCTCATTTCATTATAGTTAAAACCACCGCCAAATTCTAAAAGGTGATTTTGTACCTGTGATGTAAAACTTATATCAGCGGAATAAGTTTTGTTATTAATTTTTCTATAATAATTTTCCAGATACCCTTTGGCAGCAAAAATTCCTGCAGCGTCCTGTGCTAATGTTGCGTCATCTCCCTGAACGGGCATATATGGATTTGTAAGTGTGTCTCCATACTCCTCTACTCTGTTAAAGAAAACACCATCGCCCTGCTCTTGAAAATAAGTTTTATATCCAAGTGTAATATCATAGAATGAGTTGGATCCAAGGTTCTGGGACAATTTTGCGGTTAAAGAAAGATTATCTCTTTCCATTTTTCCTATATGATCAGAATTATTCTTGGCAAACGAATAATCAGCTTCTGCAAGAGTACTTCCTAAACCATTTCCTGCAACATTACCCCTAAAATCCCTTGTATTATAGTTACCACTTAACCTAAGAACAAATTGATTCCCAAGATTTGAAGTGATTTTTCCTGTATAGCGCCATAATCCTTCAGATTTTCCCGGGAACACCGGGGAAGAATAACCTATTGATGGAAAGTTGATCCCGATAGCTGATGGATTGCCATCCAGATACCACCCTCTTTCCGCAGAAAGAAATATAGTATGATTTGTTAGTCCGGGGAAAAGAGGGCCACTTAAATTTACAGTATAAAGATTGGAACCATAATCATCAGTAAATGTGGAACTGGAGATATCAGTAAAGATTGAATAATCAGGGGCTCCGGTTTTAGTTGTAACACTTATTATTCCAGATTGTGCTTGACCGTATTTGGCTTCAAAGCCACCAACCTGAAATGATAATTGCTCAATAGCTGAATTACTAACCTGTGAAAAATTTCGACCCCATAAAGGATCATTTTGAATAACACCATCAACTATATAGGTAACTTCGGTGCCTCTTCCGCCACGTACATTAATTACAGCATTTCCACCCTGACCACCACTACCTTCAGCCATTACAACTCCTGCCTGTAGTGAGGCAAGTTGTTCAACTCCCCTGACCGGTAATTGATTTATCTGGTCCGAATCCAAAACTTTAACTGTGTTAGTTGCTTTTTCCTCGAACAATTTTTTGTCTGTAACAACAACTTCTCTTAGTTCAATACCAGAAGTCAGTTGAACGTTTAATTCGTAGGTTATACCACCTACAATACGAACTGCTTGAATTACCTTTTCTCCGTAACCAACATAACTTACCTTTACATCATACTCACCTGGTTCAATATTTAGGATAAAGTAATTACCGTTTATATCAGTAGCAGCGCCTAATTCGGTTCCAAGCAAAACGACATTAGCACCAATAAGCGGTTCCTGCGTATCTGCATCGATAATTCGTCCGGCAAGTTTACCAACGTTGGATTGAGCAAATAGGTTGGGTAAAGCGGAGAAGATAGCTATCAAGAAAATAAAAGAAATAGTATAAAATTTATTCATTTCCTCTCCTCTAATAGAGTTAATAAAATAATTAGTATTTAGCCATCCATTTTGTTTATTATTCAGGTCCCTAAAGAAGAACCTGTTTGAAGTTAATATTTCGTTATCATAAAGATGGGTTTATTTTATTCAAATAAACCCATCCAAATTTATTTTTACTTTCAAACAATGTTTGAAAATATTATTTCAATAACATCATTTTCTTTGATTCAGTAAATTTGCCTGCTTTGATGGTATATATGTACATACCAGATGCTAGGTTAGAAGCTCTGAAATCGATATTATAACTTCCGGCATTCTTTACTTCATTTACTAACGTAGCGACTTCACTACCCAGTATATTATAAACCTTGATTACAACCTTAGACTGCTCAGGAATTGAGAAGTTTATAGTTGTATTAGGATTGAATGGATTAGGATAATTCTGGCGTAAACTGTAAGTGGTAGGTGTTACACCATCAACAGGTTTTACATCAAGTACATATCCAGCCCACTCTAAGAATTTTAATGCCTGGTTTGCTACAGTAATTCCCCAAGCATAACTTGGATCATCACCTTCTGCAACTGATGTATCTGATCTGAAATTTGTTGCAGCATAATCATAAGTCATAAATGTTGTCTTCCAGTTATCTCCTTCATTCCTAACACCACATACCTGTCCATCTGTGGTAAATGTGGTTGTAGCCCCGGATGTTGGAGTTAATGCATCTATATAACTTGTGAATCCTAATTCAAAACTGGGATCA
>JAJDNK010000248.1 GCA_022340715.1 bacterium BMS3Abin03
TCTGAATAATCCCGAATAATCTAATCTTACAAATCTCATTATTAATTCTGGGATAATTATTCTATTCTGTATTCAATGGGACAAATTTTGGTGCTAATTACAATTTAATGTGATCTTTTTGTGATGATTTATTAAATACTAATAATTACTTTTTTCTACAGCTAAATATTTATCTTAAATTTTTATGGTTTTTATCGGAATGCTGTTATGGGAAATGCAGAGTTTAATTATTATAATCAAGTAAGGAGAATCGAATGAACAAAATAAAATTTTCACTGACTATCATAATTTCTTATTTTATACTTACAGGAATTGCTTTACCACATGTTGGTCTTAATTACCCTAAAGGCGGAGAAACTTTTGAAGTTGGAGAGGTAGTTACTATAAAGTGGGAAGAATTAGTAAATCATGGCTCGTCTAACTGGGATTTATATTTTAGTTCAAATGCAGGATTAAGCTGGGAGTCAATTGCAACTGATCTTCCGCAGGACACGACTTCCTATAATTGGACAGTACCAAATGTATTATCAAATTCTTGCCAGATCAGGATTGTACAGGATAATCAAATTAATGCCAATTACAACGATGACAGTGATAATTTTATCATCACCGCTGCAACCACGGATGTAAGTAACCGGCAAAATACTGTTGAGAAATTTATTCTTTATCCTGCATACCCTAATCCTTTCAATCCCACGACGCATATCAAATATTCAATCCCCCAAAAAAGTTTTGTTTCACTTAAGATTTATGATGCTATTGGAAATGAAGTAACTACATTAGTAAATGGGGAAAAAGCTGCAGGAAGTTACGGGGTTGAGCTCAATGCATCGGGTTGGGCAAGCGGTTTATATTTTTACAGGCTTCAGGCAGTTGGTGTAAATCCCGACTTGCAAAAAGATTTTGTTCAAACTAAGAAGATCATATTGCTGAAATAACAGGCATTCTTCGAATAAAAATATCTGCAAATATTGGTAGGTAGGATCTAAATTCTAAAAAATAGTGAGCCTGATGGAACAAGAATTCCTAATTTGATTTAAAAGATATCCGGAATATATAATAAAAAGATTGTGCAAGCTGGTCTTATCAGACGATAAATAATTCGCGAAATTGATGTTTTATATTGTTTTTTATCAAGAAAACTTTCCTTAACAATACTTTCACTTGAATAAACAAATAAAATACACTTCTGCTTTTCTTTATGCCGCATAAATGTTAAATTTAAAATAATATGGATGGGATGTATCGCATCTTAATTATAGCTAATTCCTAATATTGTCATTAGAATAAATTTTATTAAACAAATAATGGAGATGCTATGAAAAAGGAATTTTTACTTTTATCTCTGTTCTTGTTACTGTTTTTTTCTTTTTCCCAGGCGACAACAATAAATATTGATGTTTCAGATTTTGCATTCAATCCGGCGGTTGTTGTTGCAGAAGTTGGAGACACATTAATCTGGACAGAGTCCAGCGGAACACACACAACAACTTCAACATCTGTCCCATCCGGCGCTACCACATGGGATTACACCTTTACCGGAACAGGAGATACATTTATATGTAATATTACTGTTCCGGGCGATTATGCATATCAATGTTCCAACCATCCTTCATTGATGACAGGAACAATCAGAGTAGCTGATATATTACCTCTTGAAGAAAATTTCGATTATGCCACATCACAAACCCTAACGGATGTAAGTCCATGGCAAAACCACAGTGGGACAGGCACATTTATTCTTGTTAATAATGGTGGGTTGTCATATTCCGGTTATCCTTCGTCAGGGATTGGCAATTCGGTTACAATTAACGGTGGTTCCGGTTCCAGAGAAGATGTTAACAGAATTTTCACGGAACAGTCAGCCAGTGTTTATGCATCGTTTCTTGTTAGCGTTCAGAATGCATCAACATCTGCGGATTATTTCTTGCATCTTGCGGCAACTTTCCCGACAAATACTTTCCGAGGGAGAGTTTTTGTACAGAATGACGGATTAGGTAATCTAAAATTCGGTGTTAGTAAAGGAAGTTCCACAATAACATTAGCCGCAGGCGATTACTCTTTTAATACAACTTATTTGCTTGTGTTGAAATATGAAGTTGTTGGCGACCTAACCGGTACGGATGATGTTGCAAAACTATTTGTAAATCCAGTTTTAACTGATCCTGAACCAACAGCAGATGCAACCAGCACAGATAACACAATCTCCGACAGCCCAATAGGCGGTATTGCTTTAAGACAGGGTTCAAACTCTCTTTCTGTACAGATTGATGGAATTCGCATCGGTTCTTCGTGGAGTGATGTGGTTCCTGTTGAGCTTACATCGTTTACAGCAACTACTATGGATAATAGTGTTTTACTAAATTGGATAACTGCAACAGAGTTGAATAATACAGGTTTTAAAATTGAGAGGAAGCAGGAAAACAGAGACTGGAATAAAATTGCATTTATAGACGGCCACGGTACTATTGCATCTCCTCATACATACTCTTACTATGATGGTAATCTTTCTCCGGGTAAATATTCCTACAGGTTAAAACAAATTGATTATGATGGTTCTTACGAATATTCGAAAGTTGTTGAAGCTAATATAGGACTTCCATCAAAGTTTGAGCTTTCCCAGAACTATCCTAACCCGTTTAATCCGAGTACAATAATTACCTATTCATTGCCGGAAGCTTCTCAGGTAACATTAAAAGTATATAATTCTCTTGGTCAGGAAGTATCAACATTGGTAAACAGTTTGGTAGAGGCTGGAAAACATAATGTCGAATTTGATGCTTCGGGATTTAGTAGCGGAATTTATTATTACATGCTGATTACAAATGGTCTGACATTGATGAAAAAAATGATGCTGTTAAAGTAGGCATGGAATCTCAACACCTTAAAATTTAAAGCCCCTTTTCGGGGCTTTCTTTTTTTATAAATGTGAAATAATTAATCATCTGTTCTCTCTATCTTTTCTAAAAGCTTTAACTTAATATCTTCCGCACTAAATTCTGATTTATCAAAATAAGTATGTACAAGAAACAAATGATATTGTAGCAAATCCAGAATTTTGTTTCGTTCTTCATCCTCATCAAAATTTTCCTCGTATCTTAAACGAGTAATGGTTTTGTTAGCTTTAACCAATTCTTCATCGATCATTTTCATTTTTCCTTTACTTATAATCTCTAACTATAATTATAAGAATTTTCAGGTTTTTTTTCTTTAATAAATTTGAAACTTCTAATAAGATGAGTCTTTAAGCTGAACACGAGTAATTATTTACAGTGCTTACTAAGCATTGACTTTTATCTTAACCTTAAATAGCTTTCTCCAAGACTACAGGTAAATTATTTTCCTTTCAAATTTAACCTTACCTGAAGCCAATCTTTCAACAGGGCTTACTAAATATTTCTTAATTCACATTTTCAATTAATTTTTTCAGAGGATTGTTATGAAAAATTTTCTCTTCCCGGCAACTATTCTTACAATATTTTCTTTGCTGATGTTATTTGCATTTAGCTGTACTCAGCAAAATGAAAATAAAACAATGACAAAAGATGAATTGGTTGCCAAAGGTAAATATCTTGTTAATGCGGGAGGATGTAATGATTGCCATTCACCTAAAGTTTATACAGATATGGGTCCTGTACCTGACTCTACAAGATTACTTTCAGGATACCCTCAGGGAGAAACCTTACCAGAGTTCGATCCAAAAATGGTTCAACCAGGAAAGTGGGTTATGTGTGAGGGTAATTTTGCAGGTTGGGTTGGTCCGTGGGGAATTTCGTATGCCGCAAACCTTACACCGGACAATGCTACCGGTATAGGTACACTTTCGGAAGAAATGTTTGTCAAAACTTTAAGAGAGGGAAAATGGATGGGAGTGGGAAGACCTCTCCTTCCACCGATGCCCTGGCAAGGTATAGGACAAATGACAGACCAGGATTTAAAAGCAATTTATGCATATTTAATGTCCTTACCGCCTATTCAAAATGAAGTGCCTCAACCGGTTCCACCGAATAAAGTTGGCGATATGACGATGATGAAATGAAAAGTCGTATTAAGTTTTAATTAATATTAAAACTCCTTCCTTTTATTGTGGAAGGAGTTTTTTGTTGTTCGAATTACAAACCGGGTTGAAATAATTATAAATTTTTCATCCAGGTTTCTCTTAATGATTTTTGATCTTCTGTAAGTTTTCCCATATCCTCAAAAATATGTTTATCCATCCTTTGCTTCAGAGTAGCAATAATATTTGTTTGTTTGCCATCACGTTCCACTACTATTGCAACAGAATCGCCCACTTGCATTGACATAAGTTGTCCAAGTATCTGGCGGGCATTTGTCATATTGATATCCTCTCCAAGCACCTTTAAAAGAACGTCATTTTTCATTATTCCTTCTTTTTGAAGCCCATCACTTGCATCTGCCACAATAAGTTGATTTTTATCATTTATACCCAGGTTAATACCAAGTACAGGACGATTATCTTCTGACACTCTTTCTGGAATATACCGATATCCAAGTTTTTCCATATATTCAACATACGGAAGGGGTTTATCACCTTTGATGTAATCATCTATAAAATCTTCTATTTCGGGATATGTTGTATTAAAAAGAATATTAAAAAATTCATCTTCCGGGAACGGTTTATTCTTTCCATATTTGTTTAAAAGATCAAGCAGTACTTCTCTAAGCCCGCGTTTTCCGTTTGATAATTCCAGTAGTCTTATATCGAGCATAGCAGCAGTAACAGCACCTCTGTTATAAAAATTGAAAAATTGTTGGCGCCCTTCATCGGAATAAACCTCCTTACTCATTTCTGTAAGACTAATTTCCTGATCAAAATGATCATTAACGTTTAATTCCTGAGATATATTTTTCAGATATTCTTTCGGGGTTATTAATCCTGCCCGCAACTGAAGTATATGTGCTTCCCATTCAGTAACTCCTTCATAAAGCCAGATGTGTTCCGAAGCTGTCGGCACTTCAAAGTTATAAGGTTCAATAATGTTACTGTGCAGATTAAGCGGTGTAAGTATATGCATAAACTCATGAGCCATATCGTCACGCATATGATTCGAAAACCTGCCTGTTGAAGGAAATACAAATAATGAACTATTAAAATGTTCTAACGCTCCCGCAGACTGAAGATTATTTCGTTGGTAATCCTCACGGCTCATAAAACAAAAAAGGAAATCGTAATGATCAGTCGGTGAATATCCCATAAACTCACCTGCAGCCTGCAGCACCTCATCAGCCATCTTCATAACTTTACCAGCGGTTACAGAAGTGTCGGAGGAATAAAGGTAAACATCAACATCTATATCATTCACTTTCGTATTTGCATTTGTCAGATTACCAATCAGAAAAGGCGAATCAGCAAGTCGATCATAAGTTGCAGCAAAATAATAGCCATCATCTCCCAGTTGCATTGCAGTACCCACTGTCCAGTCGGATCGATAATCTAACTTAAGCTTGACCGGATTGGATTGAAGTCCCTCAAAGTAACCAAGCACACCGAAAGTATTAAGAACAACAAATGCACTGTCGATTCCTGTACCTGACATTGGATCAATTACATTCTCTGAAATATCAGCATCGTAAGTGTCTTCTATATCATATAGAAGATTTACAAGATTTTCAGCATCATCGATTTTCCATTGATTAGTCGAAATATGTTTCACACTCAATTCGTTTCCATCTCTATCGTAGGCTCTAAATGTTTTAACAAATCTGCCAAAATCCAGAATTGCATAAGTTCCGGGTACAGTTGCCGGTAAGTTATAAATGTTGTTTTCATTCGTAAGTCCGTTTACTATAACCGAAACATGGAAAAGATCGTCTGTATAATTTGATAAATTAACTTCAAAGGTTACCTCTACAGGTGAATCCGGTTCCGTTGCCTGAAGGTAGCCCGAACCTGGTACGCAATAAACGACTATAAATATTAATATTTTTTTCATGTTTACTTCCTGAATGGTTTACAAATATTTATCAATGAAAAGTTGGTTTCCTATTTCTCTAGCAATATTACTATTAAAACTTAAACTTTTTGAATGATTGGGATAGTCGGAAATTTATTTTGATAAAAGTTAAGAATAGGGCAAACCGGATCACTCAATTTGCTTAAAATGACCTGAATAATGGAATTTATATATTTCTTATATTTACGGTTGTTATTTCAAAATAATTGATATGATAGAAGTTAACGGAATAAAAATAGGAGGGAACAATCCATTCATACTGATAGCGGGACCCTGCGTAGTTGAGTCAAAAGAAATTGCTTTTCAGACTGCTGAAGCGATAAAAAAAATCACAACAAAGCTTCAGATTCCATACATTTACAAATCAAGTTATAAAAAAGCAAACCGCACAAGCTTGAATTCATTTACAGGTGTGGGGGATGAAGAAGCACTGCAAATCCTTAAGAATGTATCGGAAAGATTTAACTTATCTATCTTAACTGATGTTCATACAGGTGAAGAAATTAATCTGGCTGCAGAAGTTGCCGACATTCTTCAGATACCAGCATTTCTTTCCCGCCAGACGGAATTTCTAGTTGAAGCTGGTAAAAGTGGAAAAGCAATTAATATAAAAAAAGGACAGTTTCTTTCACCAGGTGAAATGAAACATGCTGTTGCCAAAGTTGAATCTACAGGTAACAAAAATATTCTTCTAACGGAAAGGGGAACAACATTCGGCTATCATAATCTTGTGGTTGATATGCGGTCACTTGTAATTATGAAAGAGTTCGGTTACCCGATTGTAATGGATGCAACACATTCTGTTCAGCTTCCCGGTAAAGATAACAAGAGCGGGGGACAGCCGGTTTATATAAAACCTCTGGCACGTGCAGCAACTGCTGTGGGAATAGATGCATTATTTTTAGAAGTACATCCTAATCCGCCCAAGGCATTAAGCGACGCTGCAAGCCAGCTTCCCCTTGACAAACTTGAGGATCTTTTAATTGAAATAAAAAAAATTGATGATCTCGTAAAAGGATTTTAAATGTTAAATGAATTTGGAAGGAAATGTATTGACCCCCGATGAAATAATAAAAAAAGGTAGAGAGGTAATTAAAATAGAAGCGGAAGCAGTAGCAAAACTTATAGATAGCGTTAACGATGAGTTTGTACGTGCTGTTGATGTCGTTTACAATTCCGGCGGAAGAGTTGTTCTCACCGGAATGGGCAAGTCCGGTTTAATAGCAAGAAAGATTGTCGCAACATTAAACTCAACCGGAACGGCTGCGATTTATATGCATCCAACTGATGCTTTGCATGGCGATCTCGGCATGGTAAGAAGTGAGGATGTTGTTATTATTATTTCTAAAAGTGGGGCAACGGAAGAATTAACGAAGCTTCTTTTGATGTTCAAACGACTCGGTGTAAAAATAATTGCGATGACCGGCAACGTGGATTCTCAATTAGTAAGAGAATCGGATATCTTTTTAAATATAAACGTGAAAGAAGAAGCATGTCCGCATGATCTTACCCCAACTTCTTCCACTACTGCCGCACTGGTTATGGGCGATGCTCTTGCGGTTGCCCTACTTGAAAAGAGGGGATTCACGGCGGAAGATTTTGCATTACTTCATCCTGGTGGAAGTCTTGGAAAAAGATTGTCCCTTAAAATAGAAGAGATAATGATCAGGGGTGATGGAATTCCAATTGTAAAAGAAGAAGCGAACTTAAAAGATATAATATTTGAAATGACGAGTAAACGACTTGGAACAACCTGCGTGGTAAATCCGGATGGTAAACTTACCGGGATAATAACCGATGGCGATTTACGAAGACTCCTGGAAAGAACAATGGATGTAAAAGACCTTAGAGCTTCAGATATTATGACTCAAAATCCGAAGACAACAAAAAAAGGTCATCTTGCCTCATTCGCACTTCAGCATATGGAAAACCATAAAATAACTTCATTGATAATTGTCGATGATAACAAAACTCCTGTGGGAATTCTTCACCTTCACGATCTAATTAATATTGGTCTGCAGATAAGGTAATTATCCTTTTAGATATTTTAACGCAAGGCAGGTAATATCATCCGATTGCTCAACACCTTCCGAAAAAGATTGTACATTTTCAAAAACGTAATCGACAAGTTCATTTACGCTTAAAGAATTCTTACCCTCAAGAATCTTTTCAAGACCGGTTTCATGAAATTCCTCACCTTCTTTATTGAAGGACTCTGTTACCCCATCGGTGAAAAAAATAAGGCTCTCGCCGGGCTTGATCATTATTACATTTGATTCATACGGAACGTCTTTCATTGCACCGATCATCAACCCTCCTATATTATCTAATGATTTAACTTGGCCATCCACAGATATTATATATGGCAGATTATGTCCGCCATTCGAATACTCAAATGCACCGCTACGGGTATCGAACACACCATAAAATAACGTAACAAACATATTGGGAGGACTTTCATCAGCAATAATGTTGTTAACCTCTGATAAGATATTATCCGCCGGCATTCCTTTGTAAGCAGTGGCTTTCAATAACGTTTTGCTAACCGCCATCAGTAAAGCTGCGGCAATTCCTTTTCCCGATACATCTCCAATAACTACACCTAACCTATATTTATCAA
>JAJDNK010000269.1 GCA_022340715.1 bacterium BMS3Abin03
TTATATTTTTCAGCAAGCTCTTCCGCCTTATAAAGTGTTCTGTTAACAAAGATTAAATGTGAGAAACCGGATTTGTATAAATAATCAGCAATAATCTTTGTATTCTGGTTTACTCCAATTATGGTAACCACGTCTTCTTTATGTACTTTTTCTTTAATCACCTGGCAAGCGATACCACTTATCGATTGTTTACCAGATCCGATTTTAGTTTCGTTACGAACACTCTTTCCGGTTCTGAAAGCCGCGTGAAACAGTTTATGAAGAATTTTATCTGCGGTTTTTTGAGAACAGGCAATACTATATGCCTCCTTTATTTGTCCCTGTACCTGGTATTCCCCAAGAATCATTGAATCCAATCCTGTAGTAACACGAAATAAGTGCTTTGCAACTTCCCCATTGCGATGCACATAAAATAATTCCTGTTTCTTATTGGCTTCTAAGTTTTTCTTTTCAAGATAATAATTGTGTATAAGAAGAAATGGATCAGCATTATTTTTCAATAAAAAATAAAATTCAAGACGGTTACACGTGGAAACGATTACAATCCCTTCAACTTCTTCTTTAGAGTGAAAATAACTTAATGCTTCCGGAATCTCTTTCCTATTAATTTGAAAAGTTTCACGTTCAGAGATGGTAGAAGTTTTATAATTTATACCTGCAACTACTAATTGAAAATTCTCGCCATTCATAATTCAGCCCGATGCCTTCTTCATTCGGTTTATCATTTTACTAAAAGTTTAATCTCATGTTTTAAATATTTTTAAGTCAACAATTCTCTCCTCACAGAAAGAGCGATTTTGTAGAATACGGTTATCAAAAAGAATCCGATTGCCCAGATAGACAGTGAAATTAACGTTTCAGGAATCGTTGGTATGTAATCAACAACATCACCCAACGGCGTTGGGATGAAACCTGTTACAACCATACCGAGACCTTTATCTATCCAGATTGAAACAAAGATTGCGATACAGACTGCAAACAAAATCCTATTGTTATTTCTGGTTTTAGGGATAAGTAGAAACACTAACGATACAATAGCAAGTAATGCAGAAGTCCACATCCAGGGAACTAAAGTATTATGCCCCTCCAGACCAAAGAAAAGATACTGGAAATGTGTAATGTGTTCGGGAATAGCACTATAAAATGCTGTAAAGAACTCCATCAAAATAAAAAACACATTTGCACACATTGCATAAGTGATTATTATCGCCATCTTACGGATCGGTTCATCACCCGGATCGAATTTTGTCAGCTTCCTGATAATGAAAACCATTATTAATAAAAGTGCCGGTCCGGAAGAAAAAGCAGATGCAAGAAATCGTGGTGCAAGTACAGCCGTCATCCAGAACGGTCTTGCAGCAAGACCGGAATATAAAAATGCAGTAACTGTGTGAATGCTAATTGCCCAGGGAATTGAAAGAATTATAATCGGTCTGATCCACTTTGGTGGCGGCATCGATTTACGCTCAGCTTCAAGAGTTATATGACTTATCAGAATGTTCAATAAAAGATATCCGCTAAGAACCATAATATCCCAAAACATCAAAGAATGCGGAGTAGGATATAAAAAAACATTGATAAGTCTTAGAGGTTGTCCCATATCCACGAAAACAAAAAGCATACACATTATTACTGATGCGATGGCTAAAAATTCACCGAGTATTGTAATCTTACCGAACGCTTTATAGTTATGAAGATAATACGGAAGAACAACCATAACACCTGAAGCAGCAACACCTACCAGAAAAGTAAATTGGGCTATGTAAAATCCCCACGTAACATTTCTACTCAACCCGGTTATGCCCAAACCATAACTAAACTGCTTTAGATAAAACCAAACCCCAACAAAGATTATTAGGGAAAGGAAGAAAATCCATCCCCAGTATTTTTTAGTTCCTTTTAGTGCATACTCTAACATTTTTAAGCCTTATACCAGATAATAGATTTCAGGATTCGTTCCCAGTTCAGGTTTCCTCCTGATGGAAAAATTCTCTTTTAATAATTCTCTAACATTTGATTTTGGGTCGTTCAAATCGCCAAAGACCATTGCTTTTTCGGAACAAGCTTCAACACAAGCGGGTAACTGCCCCTTAGCAATTCGTTCATCACAGAAGGTACATTTTTCAACAACACCTTTTGTTCTTGTTGGAAAATCAGGATCGATATCTTTTATAAAAGGCCTCGGATCTCTCCAGTTAAAGCTGCGCGAACCATAAGGACAAGCAGCCATACAATACCTGCATCCGATACACCTGTGCCAGTCCATCATAACAATTCCATCTTCACGTTTCCACGTTGCTTCCGTCGGGCACACCCTTACACAAGGAGGATTATCACAATGATTACAAAAGATCGGGACAGGTTTATCTTTTAAGTTATCTTTCTGATAATAATTTTCCTGGTCGAGAAAAGCCTGTTCGTAAGGTTCTTTCCATATCCATTTTATTTCATCTTTCGGATTTTCAAAATCCGGAACGTTATGAATTTTATGACAGGCATCTATACATTTCGTACAACCTTCTTCTACCAAACATTTTTTCAGATCTATAACCATTGCCCATCTTTTTTTCGAATCGATACCGACTAAAGTTGTTCGTTTTTTCCCGGTTATATTAAGAGAAGATATTTTGGTCAATTTCTCTTTTGCAAAAACATCTGCAAACTTTCCCGTCGCAGCTCCGAGAGCAGCTAATCCCGTTAATTTTAAAAACTTTCTCCTGTTTTCATTCATCGCTTAATCTCCGCACTATGAGGTTCAACATGACAATTCCAGCAATATGGAGTAACTCCCAGGTAGTTATGGCATTGATCACAAAATTCCGCTTTATTTGAATGACAACCAGTACAGGTTTTAGTAAGACTCATCTCAAAATGCTTTCCCGTGTTGGATGTATAAGTTCGAACACCTTTTCTTACAACTTCATCTCTCCATACATTTAATAAATCCATGTGGAACTCACGCATATACTCTGCAGTGTTTACACATTCTTTCTGATCTTCTTTTGTCGGAAAAACCAGATTGGGTTTATCGGCAGCCTTTCCGCTTGCAAGATCATACCAGATAGGAGAGGTGAACAATCCTACAAAAATGATTAGTCCTAAAATTATTTTTCCTGAATCGTACATTAGACTTTTTCCTAAAACGTTTTGTATTCAACCTCACCTTGCCCTCTCCCTGGTAAGGAGAGGGTAAGAATGTGTTAATTATTTTTT
The DNA here is from genome assembly GCA_022340715.1 of bacterium BMS3Abin03. Taxonomy (GTDB): domain Bacteria; phylum Bacteroidota; class Ignavibacteria; order Ignavibacteriales; family Ignavibacteriaceae; genus BMS3ABIN03. The sequence goes on from JAJDNK010000269.1 coordinate 3,214, forward strand.
AATTTCTTGTTTTTCTTTTTCTTCTTTAATAATCAAAGAATCACCACGCAAATCGGTTTCTCTTTCTTTTTCTCCTTTTATTATTAATGCATTGCCTACCAATTCGTGAATACCGCCGACTTCAACTCCGCCAACCCAGTAATCCATCAACGGTGGTAATGTTGCTTTATCAATTGCGCAAATACATCCCAGGAAATTGACACCATTTTCTTCTTTGACAAACTTCACAGCATTTGCTCTCGGCAAACCACCTCTTAATCTCATCTCGAGGTTTTCATCTGTTCCCAAACCTGCACCACTACCACAGCAGAATGTTTGCTCTTTAATCGTATTGTCCGGCATTTCGAAAAAGTTATTACATACATTTTTAATTACATAACGCGGCTCCTCTATTAACCCAACCGCTCGTGCAGGATTGCATGAATCATGAAACGTTACTCTCCAATGATCGTTTCTGCTTTTGTCTAAATTTAATTTATTGTTCTTAATCAGATCGGAAGTGAATTCACAAATATGAACCATCTTTGTTGATTTTGTATGCTCAAACTTCGTCCCTGTTACTGGTGAAACGGGAACTTCAAGAAAATCTGCTGGACCGTTAAGTGTATCCATGTATTGATGCAAAACTCTCCACATATGACCGCATTCACCACCAAGTATCCATTTCACTCCAAGACGTTTCGCCTCGGCATATATTTTTGTATTTAGCGATTTCATTAATTCATGGGAAACAAACGAACCGAAATTCCCGCCTTCCGAAGCAAATGTGCTCCAGGTATAATCCAGCCCAATTTCATGAAACAAGGCAAGATAACCGAGTAAAGTAAAGTAATGAGGTGTTCCAAAATAATCGGCAGACGGTGCAACGAAAAGAATCTCGGCACCTTTTTTATTTATCGGTGCATCTACTTTTATCCCGGTAATCGATTCAAGTTCATCAACAGCAAATTCAATGCTGTCTTTAAAACCATGAGGCTGGATACCAAGATGATTACCCGTTCTGAAACTGTTTGCCACAGGTGTAATTACCCAATCGATATTAATTCCAATGAGATTCAGAAGCTCTCTTATTAAAATTGTAATCTCGGCAGTGTCTATTCCGTAAGGACAAAAAACCGAGCACCGACGGCATTGAGTACATTGATAGAAATAGTAAAACCATTCTTTAATTACATCTATCGTTAACTCACGTGAACCGGCAAATTTGCCAAAGATTTTTCCCGCTGTTGTAAAATCATTCCTGTAAACCGATCTTAAAAGCTCCGCTCTAAGTACGGGCATATTTTTAGGATCACCTGAACCGATGAAGAAGTGACACTTATCTGCACACGCACCGCATCGTACACAGATATCCATAAAAATCTTTAATGAACGGAAACGGTGAAGCCTTTCCTTTAAACCATTAAGAATTATTTCTTTCCAGTTTTCAGGTAACTGCCAGTTCGGATCTTCCGGCTGCCATTTTCTCGGATTAGGCAGTTCTAAGTATTCAACACTTTTGGGAATGCCGCTGTAATTATATACTCCGTGCTTGAATTCAGTTTTTGGATCCAGCCAGCTTTTCCGCGGTGGTGCGTAATTAATTTTTTCTGCTAATTCTTCTGGTTTTATTTTTGTTTCAGACATTACGATCAATTAAAAATTATAAGTTTAAACCTCTTATTTCTCCTCTAACTCCTTCTCTAATGGCAATCCGGTGGCTTTCATTTTTTCTCTGAATTCATCTTCATACTCTTCATAAGTATGAACTCTTACAGGGTATTCCCAGGGATTTACATGTCTTTTAGTTCTACTGTTGTTTGCAAGATTCCTTGTCGGTGAAAGAAAAATTCCCGGCATATGAAGCAGCTTGCTGAACGGGAAATACGCTAGCAATGTGCTTACAAGAAACAGGTGAATGTAAAAAATTACTCCGATCCCTTCAGGGATAACCGGATGAAAGCTGAACAATCCCAGTGCTAATTCCTTAACATTCACGATATCCACTCTTGTAAAGTACCGCATCAATATTCCGGTAATTGCTATACTTAGAATTAAAAAGAGAGGAAAATAATCCGATGCTAAAGAAATATATCTCAGCTTCGAATCGAAAACTCTACGCAGGAAAAGGAATGTTAACGCCGCTACAATTATTACATCGGAAGCGTATAAAATCGGGAGACCGACCTGGAAAAAGCCATCCAGATCCTGAAGAAAAGGAACGAAAGCCGGAACCGGTTCCATAAAATACCTGAAGTGCCTGAGTACAATGACGAAGAACGTCCAGTGAAAAGCAAGCGCACCGAGCCATAGGTACTTGCTGCTTCCGTAAGCTAATACCGGTCCGTTTTTTAATTCTGTTTTGGTATTCCTGAACAGAGACCTGAACAACAAAATCTCAAGGCACATTCTTCCGATAACACCAAGGGTAGAAGATGGACTTTCCAGCTTACTGCTTTTTATCCACTTCAAAGATTTTTGCTGACCTGCTACCGTAGGAATGTGATAAGGTACAGGCGATCTCGCCCACCTTATTACTCTTAATACAATTCCTAAAATGAAAGTTGCAATTGCAGCATAGGGAATGATAACTCCAAAGAGGAAATCCAGCTTAGCAGTTTCAACACCGAGTGTAACCGCTACGATTATAATAACTATCGCAAAAAGCGAAAAAAGAATATTCATCAATAATTCCCCTTATGGAATAATATTCGTTAATTATTTTTTTGAATAACGCTAAACGCTATTACATTTTAATTTATTTAATTCCCGGCAACTTTATTTGACCTTTATTCACCGGAGTATTTACACTAAATGATCCGGCTTTTATTTCGTTCACCCTAATTTTAAAAACCTTCTCCCTGGCTTCCATATACAGATCAAAAGCAATAAGAGCTATCCGGTCTATTGCTGATTCGAGTTTTGAGAATTCATCAACATTTTTTTTCTCTGAAAGTTCGGCACCGAGTTCATCACGTATAACTTTTTTCAGGGAAAAGATAAATCCAATAGCCGAAGAAGGAGAAAAATTCTGAATAGCCCTTATTTTAATTATGTCGTTTAATAACAATTTTATTTTTCCAAAATCACTGCCGTTAATTATTTCATCGTAGATACATTCGGCAGTACTTGAAATTGTAAATCCAACCGGATTACTAAATCTGTCTTTTTTCAATTCTAAAAACTTCGAAGTCTCAACCGGATATGTTTCAAGAACAGACCGGATCCAGTTTTTAATAATTGCAGTTTTATTTTTATTTAATAAATCGGTAATCATTTATATCAATCAAATTTTAATAACAGGCATCACTTTATTTTGTCCACACTAATCTGATGTTGTTTCTAATCAACAGCCTGGAAATTAAAGACAGACTTTAAAACTCTCAGACTAAACGCAGCCAGTCGGCTTTGTTAGTCCGGCAACCTTACAAGCACCTTTTGCGGGACCAGAAGGATACAATTCATATATTTGTTTCAAAGAGAATCCTGTTTCCTTGCAAAGTTTCCTGATCATCGGCGCAATTCCGAATTGCTTGTAATAATCACGAAGATAGTTGACGATCTTCCAGTGATCTTCTGTCATTTCTTCAACATCTTCCGTTGTTGCTAACGCTTTAGCAACCTCTTCATTCCACTGTTCAGGCTGCTCAATGAAGCCGTCTTCATCGACTTCAACTTTAATGTCTTTATATTCGAAGGTTGGCATTTTTACTCACCTTATAATAGTTAGAAATATTGTTTGGGTAATTGTCAATTTATTATCTCATTTCAATGTAACCGCAGGGACAATTCTCTGCGCATTTATTACAACCGTTGCATAGATCCAGCTTAAATTT
>JAJDNK010000255.1 GCA_022340715.1 bacterium BMS3Abin03
ACAACCTTTAGAAATTATATCATCAAGGTAATCAATTATGTTATCACCCAGAACAACGGCAATCTCAAGCTTTTTAATATCCAATTGTAAAGCCGTTTCAAGAATAGTGTCAGCACAGGCAACAGGATTAACACCACCACCATTCGTAATTACTTTAATTCCCTTTTGTGTGCAAATAGGAAGTATCTTTCTCATTAAATCGGGAAGATCACGGGCATAACCAAGATTCGGATTCCTGTTTTTCTGCTTCTGAAGTATCGACATTGTAACTTCGGCAAGATAGTCCATTACTAAGTAATCGATATCACCTTTCGTTACCTGGTGATACGGCGCATCGATCAGATCACCCCAGAATCCTTGTCCCGATGCAATTCGGATTTTATCTATCAAATTCTCTCCGATTTAACACAAACTCTAGTTTCTTATTCTAAAATAACCTAATGATAATTTATTAAGAAATGTCTTAAGGAGAAAGTACGATAAGATATACCAAATCTAAAGGTTTGATATATCTTCGATTGAATTTTTAGTGTTAATTTAAAACCGCTTTATACCCATAACAGTGTAAACCTGATTTTCCTTCATCCTGAATTTTTCTGAAAACGATTTTAACCTTTTTGCCAATTGCAACTTTATCAAGCGATGAGTCAGCAATTTGTGCCATAAGCCTTGCACCATCATTTACTTCGATAACTGCAACAGCAAAAGGTGATATTTTCGAAAATGTATCGGATGCAACACGAATAATCGTGTAGGTTAAAATCTTGCCTTCATCATTCAATTTTATTGTTTCAAATTCACGTGATTTACATTCCGGGCAAACCAACCGTGGGGGAAAACTTACATTACCACAGCTTTTGCATTTCGAAGCCTCGAGACGATAACGCTGTGGAATTTCTCTTGCATACCTAGGACTGATCATACTGCCTCCAGAATATTAATTGTACAACTCGCTCCTGATCCACCCATATTTTGTGCTAAACCGATTCGTGCATTTTTAACCTGGCGTTTACCTGCTTTTCCTGTTAACTGCTCACTCAGTTCAATTATTTGTGCTATACCGGTTGCACCAACGGGATGACCTTTTGATTTTAAACCACCGCTGGTGTTGATTGGGATTTTTCCATCAAGTGATGTCATTCCTTCTACAACAGCGGATCCGCCAAAGCCCTTCTCACAAAATCCCAAATCCTCAAAAACAACTATCTCTGCAATTGTAAAGCAATCATGAACTTCAGCGAAATCAATATCGCTAGGTTTTAATCCTGTCAGCTTATAAGCTAAATCAGCAGCTTTTGTAACTGCATTAAGAGTAGTAAAACTTTTTCTTTGGTAAAGTGCAATTGAATCCGATGCCTGAGTTGAAGCAATAATCTTTGCAAAATTCTTTGATAACTTTTTAGCAACGTCCATTGAGCATAATATCACAGCAGCAGCACCGTCTGTAACCGGAGAACAATCTAATAAACGGAGAGGATCAGCAACGAGTGAAGAATTCAACACTTGCTCAATGGTTATCTGGTTTCTAAACTGTGCATTAGGATTGTTACTTCCATTTTTATGATTTTTTACAGCAACCGCAGCAATTTGTTCTCGCGTAGTTTTATATTCGTACATGTGAGCATTTGCTATCATTGCATACAAACCGGGAAAGGTTATTCCATTATAAACTTCATATTCCTGGTCCGCTGCAGATGCAAGGGCTGCAGTAACATCTGCACCATCGTTCATCTTTTCAACACCGCCTGCTAAAACGATTTCGCTGTTCCCCGAAGCAACATCAAGATAAGCTTGTTTGAAAGACATTCCACCTGATGCACAGGCAGATTCAACACGAGTTGCAGGTACCGGTGCCATTCCAAGATAATCCGCCATTACTGCACCAAGATGCTCCTGCCCAACAAACAATCCACCCGACATCGCTCCAACATAAATTGAATCTATATGATCTATACTCGCATCATCAATTGCTTTTAAAGCAGCTTCAACAAAAATATCTTTAATTGATTTATCCCATAGCTCCCCGAACTTTGTTATTCCAGTTCCTATTACAGCTACTTCTCTCATACTAAACCTTTCCTATTCATTAAAGATAATTTTTTCTCTGAATTTTGCGTATTCTCCATAATCGAGGTATATTTTATTTTCATCCAACATTTCCCTTAGCTTAGGTGCTTTATTCTGAACTTCTTTAATTCTATCAGTCACTTTGAAAATAAATCCATCACTACCTGCGCCTGAACCAAATGAAACCATAAATATTATATCATCAGGATTCGCCACATCGAGCACTGCAGATAAGCCGGTTGGTGATGAACCGGAGTAAGTATTCCCCATCCAGGGAACAATCCACCCGGTTTCAAGCTGTTTTTTTGTAAATCCTAACTTCTTACCGGCTGCTTGTGGGAATTTTCCATTCGGCATATGAAAGACTGCATATTTAAAATCCTGCGGTTTCATTCCTGATTTTTCTAAAAGAAGTTTTCCGGCACCAACTACGTGCTTGAAATATGCAGGTTCCCCTGTAAACCTACCGGCGTGTCTTGGATAAAATTCGTGCTCTCTTCGCCAGAAATCCGGTGTATCCGACGTAAAAGAATTCGTAAATAGAACTTCTGCAACAATATTATCATTTCCCATAATAAAAGCCGAACCACCAGCGGAAGCAGAATACTCTAATGCATCTCCCGGTGCACCTTGTGATGTATCTGCACCAATAGCAAGGGCATATTTAACTTCTCCGGATTTAACTAGACTATTTGAAACAAACATTGCTTCAGTACCTGCTTTACAGGCGAACTCATAACTCGCAACATGTACATCAGGACCAATTCCCAAAGCATCAATTAAAATTGTGCCGCTTGGTTTTACAGCGTAGGGATGTGATTCGGATCCAATATAAACCGCACCAATTTCTTTCGGATCGATTTGTGCACGCTTAAGCGCATATTTAGCTGCTGCCACAGAAATCGTGATTGTGTCTTCATCTAATCCGGGAACTGTTTTTTCATAAAGCTGTAAACCTCTTTTAATAGCTTCGGGATCTGCACCCCATTCTTTT
>JAJDNK010000288.1 GCA_022340715.1 bacterium BMS3Abin03
CAAGTAAAATAAGTTACAAACAAACTGTTGTTATGAAAAAAGTTAACAACAGTTTGTAAAAATATTGGCAGTTGAGACTAAAGTAGCATAGCTGCGTTGGGCGGCGCTTTAGTTGCAACGCCGTTAGGTGATTAAGAAAAACGGAAAAGGCTATTTATGAATGCAAATAAGATTGAAATGAGAATTATAAATTTAGTAACCACTCTCTTCATTATTTTTTGTGTTTCATCTTGTGATAAAACCGTTGATCCGGATGGCAATATGGAGAAGGTAAATTGTGATAGTCTAAATGCTGGCATTATAAATACTGATTCAAGAATTGTAAAATCTGAGGTTAATAAATTAGTTACAGATTTAAAACCTAAAGTAACCGCAAATGATAGATTTGGTCATAAAGAAAATCTATCAATATTAATCAATCGTTTAAATACGCAGTGCACTAGTATTAATGCTGAATTAATTTGTTACGCTTGTATCTATACAAATCCACCTCAATCAGAAATACTAGTATCAACAGATTCTATTGGAGTAACAATAAAAAGGATTATGGATATTTCAACACCAGAAGATGCTGTCTTAAGTTGTGTGCGAATACATTAACATTATAATATACAAAAATCGGAGTGACTAATAAATATTTCAATAATTGATTATAATTCTAATATCATACTCGCACCTAACCCGCAAATCAAAGCGACTGCTTTAAACGTTGCGGCATTTGACAAGTTATTGGCATTAGTTGTAAAAGTAAATTGCTTTTTGAATGTAGTTAAGTAAACAAAGTAGTTAATAAATTATTGGCGTTGGCTTTTCAAAGCAGCATTGTAGTTCTGGGCAGCGCTTTATTTGCCACGCCGTTATGTTACAAAATCAAAGGGAGAAAAAATGAAAAGTAAAATTGCATCAAGTAGTTTTTTACTCTTTTTATCCTTTTTAATTCTTGCTTGTAATGAAAAATCAACCGAACCTTCAGATGAAATTACAGCAAAGCCAGTTGTCAGAAAATCTAGTATCAACTATAATCAAATAAGTTTCAACTCTTCATTTCCGGACACTATTTCCTTAAACAGTATTAGCAAAGCTTATTCTAATAATTATTCTGAAGAGCTGAGAATTAAAATACTTGATTATATGAGAGATGAGGTTATCAAACTTGGAGAGGATATTAATATTTTTGATAGTGTTCTATGTATTACCGGTTGTAAACGTTCTGTTTCTGGTGTATATATACTACCTACATATGCGGAAAGAGCACAATATGAAAATCAAGATGTCTGGATTTTCCAAGTTACTTATGGATTAGCGGTGCCAAATTTTGGTCGTTTCAAATTTTTTGCAATTAGTGTAGCTAATTTAGATACACTTGCTCTTGAACAATCTAGATAAAGATAAATATTAATAAAAAATTAAAAAAGTAACATAACCTGTTCTTCAAGCCGACCGCCCGTCAAAGACGGGTAAACCTCTCCGCCAGAGGCGGGCAGGCATTATCAGTTAATCAATTTATTGGCACCGTAAACCGTTCATCGTCGGCTTATCGGCAAGGCCTTTATACATACATAAAATTTGATGGGTATGATAAAAAAAATAATATTTTCAATGGCTTTGGGCTTAGCTTTTAACAGCAGTATAGTCTCTCAAAGAGTATATCAATATGAAGAATCCTTACAAGAAGGACAGGTGATTTTAACAGATACCATTGCAATTCCTTATGAAAAAGCCGGTTATACATTGCTTCTACCAGATGGTAATCCTGATGGTTTGGTTGTTTTTTTTAATGCCAATCGAACTCCACTTAAATATAATAATGAGCCAAATTTTGAATTTTACGCTCTAAAAAATAATCTTGGAGTTTTATATGTAACTACGGGTAATAGCCTTGAATTTTTCTTTGATAAGGGAAAAATGCTTCAAATAATGAATTATGTAACCAAGGCTATTAAAGAATATAGTCTGCCTAAAGAAAATATATTCTTTGCTGGAATGTCCTTAGCTGGAACCAGGGCATTGAAATTTGCAAAGTATCTTCTTTCAACTGAATTCACTGTTGAAATAAAACCAAAAGCTATTGCAATCTGCGATTCACCACTAGATTTTGTTAGATTTTGGAAAGAAGAAATTGAAGCTAGAGACTTAAATTTTCAATCTAGTGCTGCTAATGAAGGAGCCTGGGTATCCGGTTATTTAGAAAAAAACTTGGGGGGAACTCCATTAAATAGTCTCGAAAACTATATTGACTATTCACCTTATTGTTACATTTCAGATAACAGAGGACTTATTGTTTTTAAAGATATTCCAATCCGTGCATATTCTGAACCTGATGTCAAATGGTGGATGAAAACTAGAAGAAAAGATTATTATGAAATGAATGTAATTGATCTTGCAGCTTTCATAAATGAACTTAATAAATTAGGAAATAATAAAGCAGAACTAATACTTACTAAAGATAAAGGATATTTACCGGATGGAACACGTCATCCACACTCTTGGAGCATTGTCGATAACAAAGAACTTGTAAATTGGTTTCTATCTTTTTGTAAAAATTAAAATGTATGTATTACAAGCAAATCAACCTGAACGCCTTTTCGCACTCGGTATTTTATAATTTATCGGGTTGGTTTTTCCATTTCGGCTTTATTGTTCAAAGTTGTTCTATTAAATAACATTGTTGCAAACTGCACTTGCAAAGAAAGATAAGTGCAGTTTGTTTAATCTTTGGCTTTGTTGCGATTCAGAAATGTGGAGTGAGAGGTGAGTAAACAAGAAGCAAAACAGGAACTAGATTACCATAAAAAGAAGGAAGATATAATTAAGTTTTTGGAATCGAAAGATAATGCAATAATGGTCTTAGCCACATCAGATAACGATAGAGTAACAGCCAGAAATGTATTGATTGCAAATGATGGGTTTGACTTATATTTTTTCAGTTGGGGACAATCTCGCAAGTGTAAACAAATAAGGAAAAATCCAAAAGTTGCACTTTGCAAAGATGATGTACAAATAGAGGGCGTAGCAGAGATATTAGGGGGCTTATTAGACGAGAACAACAAAGAATACACTGATATATTAAAAACCAGGTTCCCTGATTCAGTTGAAAAATGGAAAAATAGACCAGGAATGATTATTGTAAGAGTGCAA
>JAJDNK010000302.1 GCA_022340715.1 bacterium BMS3Abin03
GATGGAAGCTTTCAGGGATTCTTCGGATATATTTAAAGCAATCGATTCTGTACAAATATTAAGAGGCAGCTTCGCTTCTGTAAATGATCTTACTTTATACCTGAGATTGGATGAAAAATTAATTACAAAAAAAATGAATGAGGAAAGTGACCAACCAATTCTATGGCACGAAAATTCTCAGCTAACAGGCGATTCAGTCGCAATTTATATAAAAGATAAAAAGATCAACCAGCTGGATGTTGTTGAAAATGCATTTATGTTATCACAGAATCCTGACTATACGGATAGATTTGATCAAACATCATCTGATACGATAAAGTTGTTTTTTGCAGACAGTAAGATAAGAAAAGCAGAATTTTTGGGAGATGTGCGAAGTATCTATTATCTTTACGAAGATAGTACGGCAAACGGTCTTACAAAATCGAGTGCGATGAGTGCAACAATTCTTTTTGAAGATAACCAGGTTACAAAAGTAAAACTTTATGGGAAACCAACAAGTGAATATCATCCTGAAAACCAGGTTGTAGGGAAAGAAAAAGCATTTACTTTACCGAAATTCAAATTTTATAAAAACCGCCCCGTAAAAAATATTTTGTTGAAAGATATCCGTCAGGAATAATTATGGCAACCACTTTAAGAAGTGAAGGATTAATTAAAATATATAAAAAGCGTAAGGTCGTTAACAAAGCTTCGGTTGAAGTTTCCAAAGGTGAAATTGTCGGACTACTCGGGCCTAACGGGGCAGGAAAAACCACAACTTTTTATATGATTATGGGGATGATAAAACCTGAAGCCGGAAGAGTTTTTCTGGACGATAAAGAAATAACAAAAGTACCGATGTACCAGAGAGCTAAAATGGGAGTTGGATATCTTCCGCAGGAGAATTCAATATTCAGAAGATTATCGGTTGAGGATAATTTAATGGCAGTGCTTGAAATGACAAATCTGAAAGCAGAACAAAGAAATGAAAAAATGGAAAGGCTGCTGGATGAATTGTCCATAAAACATATAAGAAAAAGTAAGGGTTTTCAGTTAAGTGGCGGTGAACGAAGAAGAACTGAAATTGCGCGAGCGCTGGCAACAGATCCAAGTTTTATTTTGTTGGATGAACCATTTGCCGGAATTGACCCGATTGCCGTAGAAGATATTATGAACATCGTTGCAAACCTTAAAAACAGAGGAATCGGAATTTTAATAACAGATCACAATGTTCACGAAACGTTGAGTATTGTTGATAAAGCTTACATTCTTATTAATGGGGTAATATTCAAACAAGGTACGGCAGATGAACTCGCAAACGATGAAGAAGTGAAGAAACTGTATCTTGGTGAAAAGTTTAGATTAGACAGGTATAGTTAATATAAAACTGTGTCATTCCGAGCTTGATTCGAAATTTCTACTGTAAATTATTTTAAGATGCTGAAACAAGATCGGCATATTATTCTTTTTTATTTACAAATTTTTAATAATGCTCTCTGCTGCTTTCAAATTCTCCGGATTACCAACATCCAACCAATAAGACTCATCATCGATAAAAGCTGATATATTGTGTTTGGAACCAACATTTAAATACAAATCAATCAAAGAAAAGACATTATCATCCGGCATTAAAGAAAGAATTTCCGGATCTAATACCTGGATACCGCTGAATGCGAATTCGTATTGAAGTTTATCGCTACGAATTAATTTGGTTTCACCTGATTTTGCATTTCTCCATCCACATAGAATATTTTTCGAATTGAATAAAAGATACCTGCCTGATTCTCTTTTTCTCACTACTAAAGTTGCAATTGCTAATGTTTCGGTATGAAAAGTGTACAACTTTTTAAGATCAAGATTGGAAATGATATCAACATTATAAACAAGAAAAGGCGAATTATCATCAAAAAATAATTTAGCTTTTTTGAGCCCGCCACCTGTATCGAGAAGTTTATCCGTCTCATCGGAGATGGTTATATCAGCGTTAAATTTATTTTTATTTAAAAATTGAATGATTTGTCCCGAATGATGATGAACATTAATAATTATATTATTAAATCCGCTTTTAATCAGGTTGTTAAGAGCGATCTCAAGAAGTGTTTTTCCTTTAATTTTAATTAATGCCTTTGGAATCGAATCGGTAAGAGGTTTTAGCCGGGTTCCCAATCCGGCAGCAAGAATCATCGCTTTCATTTATGATGATTCCCTTTTCTCTAATTCAGTGTGCCTGGTAATTACATTAACATTATCAAGTTTTCTTAAATATTTGGAAACTTTTTCTGCACAAAAAACAGAACGATGTTGTCCTCCGGTACAACCAAAGTTTATCATCAAATGTTTGAATCCTCTTTCTTCATAATTCTTAATTGCAGGTTCTATTATTGAATAAACATTTGACAAGAATTCTTTTACACTATTTTCTTTATTCAGAAAATCGATTACAGGCTTATCTTTGCCTGTTAACATTTTGAACTCATCATGCCTTCCTGGATTATGCAACGATCTGCAATCGAATACAAATCCACCGCCATTACCGCTTAAATCCGTCGGGATACCGGAATTGTATGAAAAGCTGTTTACTGAAACTGTAAGTTTATTTGAGTTTTCTACTTCACTTGTTTTACGGAGTGAGTTATTACTAATAATACTTCGCAAAACAGATTTTAATTCATTTAATCTTTCCGGAAATAAATTTTCTTGAAAGATATATTCTAAGTTATTAATTGCATAAGGAATACTTTTCAGAAAGTGTGCTTTATTTTCGTGAACTCCTCTGAATCCATAAGTTCCCATAGATTGAAAAATTCTTATTAGCACATAACTATAAAAATATTTTTTAAATTCATCCTTCCTGATTTTTGTAGAATCAGTTAATAAAGAAATATAAAATTCCAAAAGTTCATTTCTTAGATCTTGTGGTAAATCTGCTTTTGCATCGTACAGAAGTGAAGCAACATCGTACTGGAGAGCACCTTTCCTTCCGCCCTGGTAATCAATGAAATACAATTCATTGTCTTTGATCATGATATTGCGCGATTGAAAATCCCTGTACATAAAATAATTTGTCTCTGTTGATAAAAGAAGTTTTATAAAGGAATTGAAATCATCTTCAAGCTTTTGTTCATCGAATGGTGTTTGTGTGAGTTTTACAAAGTAATATTTAAAATAATTCAGATCCCACATTATAGATTGCTGATCAAAGCTGTTTCTTGGATAGCAAACGGAATAGTCTAAATCCTGTGAAGCCTTCACCTGAAATTTTATTAATTCTTTCAATGAACGTTTGTAATGTTCAAGGACTATGCTTGTAAACTGATCATCATTCCTTTTCCCGGATATTAAGGAATACAAAGTAGTATCACCAAGATCTTCCAGGAGATAAACATGATTATCAAGTTCTTCTGTATAAAGTTGTGGAACATGGAGATTATGCTTTAAAAAGTGTTTCGTAAATGAAATGAATGCTTCATTTTCCTTTCTATCAGCATTATACACCCCAATAGCATTTTTATTATTGCTTTTTATTCTAAAGTATCTTCTGTATGAAGCAGACTTCGGCAGGGGAGAGATCGAATCCGGTTTTTCACCCGTCCAGGATTTATAAAGGTTTGTTAATCTTTCTGCGATTATGTTTTTCATAAGTCAAGCTGATTAAATTCTTCCCTCAGAATTGAATACATCATTTGGTCTTTAAATATACCTTCTTTAAATACAGTTTGTCTAAAAGTTCCTTCCAACTTATATCCGGATTTTTCCAGAACTTTCATCGACGCCAGATTCCCTTCAAAAACTGCAGCAAACAACCTGTTAAAGTTGAAATTATCAAATGCAAATTTAGTCATAGCAATTACTGCTCTGCTTGTTATTCCTTTTCCCCAGAAAGGCTCAGCAAGCCAGTATCCGATCTCTGCAGAAAATTTATAAACATCGGATTGTGGCATTAAACCTATTCCACCAATTAATTCTTCATTGTTTGCAATTGCAAAATTTAATTCAATCTGTTGATTGCAGACTGTTCTCAACCATTCATGCGCATCTTTCTTTGTGTATGGAAAAGGAAATGAATCGCGCAAATTTCTTGAAACGTTAATGTTATTTGCATACTTTATAAGAGCATCCTTATCAGATCTACTATAGCTTCTTATTTTGTATTTATCTAAATCTATTTCCATAAGATAATAATCTGAAAGTTCCCGGAATGAATTATTAACTCAACTACAAGTTATAAATCAAAGAAGAAAATGAGAAACAATAAGAAAACTAATTACCAATTTCCGCCAGGTCCGCCGTATGCTCCCTGATCATTTCGTGTTCCATTGTAATCATTGTATTCTTCAGCAGGATTCCCACTATCTTTACAAACAGATTGGGATGTTAGATGGAAATCTGTACCTGAAACAAAACCCGGATTCGTACTGTCAGGATCAAGATAATTATACTGCTGATGTATTTTCGTCGAATCGCCTTCTATTACTTCAATCCTTTTGTCGCCCTGAAAAGAATTATTATAATAAAAAATATTGTTTTGAATTTCAGTTGTGTTCGGATTTTCAAACACAATTGCGCCACCGTTAAAATGTGAAAAATTATCTACGATAGAATTGTTAATTATAGAAACAGTTGAATTCTTTATATATATCGCGCCGCCGTAAAAATTTGCATCATTACTTCTGAAGATATTATTAATTATAGCTGCCTGCGAATTGATAAGACAAAGTGCCCCGCCATATGGAGTATAATTATATTTTAAGATACAGTTTCTTATTTCAGCTTTGGAGTTTGTTATTTCAACTGCGCCATATGATAACTCTCCGTTGTATGGTTGATACACTCCTTCAATAATACAGAAAGAAAATTTCGATAGAGAATTTATACTTTTTATACTTATACCGAGCCAGTATTCATCCGGGTAATAGCTGAAAAGTATTGGTTTTTCTTTCGTTCCAATGGCAAGTATAGTTCCCTGGACAATCAATCTTGCATTTTGTTTGAAAAACAAACTAACACCCGGTTCAATAGAAAGTGTATCACCCGAAAAAACATTCACGTTATCGTTAATTAAATATGGTGAGTTATTAGTTGCTAGCACTCCACTTAGATTGCCTGTAATCTTGGTATAAGTACCTACTATATTCGGGTTTTCATTATCAGGCTGGTTAATATCATTTCGGCAAGAAATTAACACTAATCCGAATAATGGTAGAATCATAAAAGATTTAATTTTCATAAATTAAAATTAGACAAACTTGTTTAATAAAAATATCTACAAAAACAGTAGCTCCGTTTGAAATCAATAAACAGTGATATATTTTAAATCCTTATTAATCTTAAAATTAAAATGAAAAATCTTATCCTTTTCTTAATCGTTATAACTCAGTTTAGTTTTGCTCAGGAGGAGAAACAAATCCATTTGGTTGTTGAATCTGATAATGTTCCCGAAGATTCATCAATTTATATCACCGGAAATCATCCTTCTATAGGAAACTGGACAGCTGATGTCGTAAGGCTTAAAATGTCTGAAGATAATAAGTGGGGAATAACACTTAGCTTACCAGCAGGTTTTCACCTGGAATATAAATTCACACTCGGGAGTTGGGAAAAGGAAGCCCTTAATAAAGATGGTTTAGTGCCTGCAAATAATGTATTGGATGTAATGAACGATACAACAATTCGTGTAAGGATTGATTTGTGGGCAAATGGACAAAAAAGAATAGTTGAGGGACAGGTAACGGGTACAATAGAATATTACAGGAATTTTAAAGGGAAAGGAATAAAAGACCGTGATATTGTTGTATGGCTTCCACCTGGTTACTTTGAAAATACTTACAAATATTATCCTGTTCTTTATATGCATGATGGACAAAATGTTTTTGATCCGAA
>JAJDNK010000303.1 GCA_022340715.1 bacterium BMS3Abin03
AAGTGAAGATTAAATAATTGTAAAGTAGAGGGTAAATGGATAAGATGAAAAAGCCCTAATACGATAAGTATTAAGGCTTTTCCAAGCGGGGCCGACGAGACTCGAACTCGCGACCTCCTGCGTGACAGGCAGGCGTTCTAACCAAGCTGAACTACGACCCCTCGTAAACATTTTTTTTCAAAAAAGTGAATTCAAATATATAGCCAGAATTATCTAAAAGCAATATAATAAAACACTAATCACCAAATGAAATTCCTATCGCTCTTGCTGCTATTACTGCCTGGTTATCAGATGTTACTAATTTTTGTTTCGAAATAGCATCCTCTATTTTTATATTTTTAATTTCACTTCCTTTTAATGCAACCATTCTTCCGAATTTTTTATCTGCAACAAGATCAATGGCAAATGAGCCAAACTTGGTTGACAAAATCCTATCATAAGGGGTAGGACTTCCGCCTCTCTGCAAGTGTCCGAGAACGGTTACTCTTGTTTCTCTACCCGTATCCCTTTCAATGCTGTCCGCAACAACTTTGCCTATACCTCCTAATTGAAGTGGATCTGTTCTTTTTTTATCTGTTCCTCTTGTGACAAGTTGACCTCCCATAGGTTTGGCTCCTTCAGCAACACAAACTAGACTGAATCGTTTACCCATCAATTCTCTTTTAAGTATTTTATCATAAATCTTATCCCAGGAAAAAGGGATTTCCGGAATAAGAATTATATCTGCACCACCGGCTAAACCGCCATGCAATGCAATCCATCCCGCATATCTTCCCATAACTTCGACAACGATAACCCTATGATGTGAAGATGCTGTTGTATGAAGCCTGTCTAATGCTTCGGAAACAACAAATACTGCAGAATCATGACCAAATGTAACATCAGTTGCATCAAGATCATTGTCGATCGTTTTGGGAACACCAACCATATTCAAACCAAGATTTGAAAGTTTATTACAAATATGCATCGTTCCATCACCGCCTATAGCAATTATAGCATCCAGATTCCAAGCATTATAATTTTTAATAACATCGGCAGATCTGTCTTCAATAACAATTTCCCCATTTTTTGAAACAGGCCAATGAAAAGGATCGCCTTTATTTGAAGAACCGAGTATTGTACCTCCCTGAGAAAGAATACCGGAAACATCCTGATTTCTTAATTCAGAAGCTTTACCCTCAACCAAACCTTCAAAACCATCATGAATACCGTAAACGGTCATACCATAATCCTGTGCAGGTTTTGTTACACCCCTTATTACAGCATTCAAGCCGGGGCAATCGCCACCGCCGGTTAATACACCAATTCTCGTTATTCTGGATCTTGTTGGCATCTTTATCTCCTGAACATTTTTTAGTTTATTTTTTTCGTTGTTTTAAAATGAAGCTTTGCTAATGTTTTTAAAACTTCCGCTCCATATTTGCTTTTTATTTCTTTTGCTTTTATTTCTACATTAGCGGAAGCACCTTTTGGTAATTCCAATTTATGTTTCTGTTTGATTAAGTAAAACCATTTATTGAATTCATTTCTGGCAAGAATAGATGCAGCGGCAACAGCAGTGTACTTTTCCGCCTTTGTTTCCTGGTGCAGTATTAATTTCTTGCCTAGCTCTTGCAGAGATGTTTGTATATACTTTTCATTTCCGAATTTATCACTTATAGCCACCGGTACTATTTTTTTACTAAGTATATTTTCAAGTGCTTTTGCATGGGCCCAGCCAAGCAACCTGTTTAAATTACCCATCTTTTCATATAAAATGTTATACTTTTCAGGATTAATCACTACAATACTAAAAATACAGCCTTCAAGTTTTCTTATACCGGCAGCTATTGATGAAATTGAATAATCCGGTAGTTCTTTACTGTCTTTTACTCCTAATGCCTTTAATCTTTTAGAAACAGATTTATCAGCGAATACAGCAGCCACTACCAGTGGACCAAAATAATCACCTTTGCCAGATTCGTCCGTTCCAATATAACTTTCCGGCTCAGCTGATATTGATTTTTCAGATTGAAAAAGATTTTCACCAAATATTAAATTGTAAACCCTTTGATAAATTCCTAACTCTTTATTTCCCTGTAGTGTTACCTTATTTCCTTTATTACTAAAGTAAACAAGTAGTTTAACCTTTCCTTCTGAATTTGAAATATCAGCATTATAATTATACTGCGAGGACTGTGGTTCAGATATCTTAAATCCATTCTGACTTAAAATCTTAATGTGATTTTCTAATATATTTTTCGACGATTTCTTATAATCTGGCACTGTAAATATTAATTTAATGAATTATGCAAAAATATAATTTATTCCTATTAATTCTGAGAATTCGGAACAAGTATTCGGATTTATTGTATAAAAAATGTATGAATTCTAAATCAATAATATTTTGTTAGTGCATTGAATTATAATAAACCCCGTGTTAGTTTTGATTTGTACTCTATCCACTATTTATTTGGAGGAAAAGAAAATGATTAAGAAAAATATTTATTTGAAAATTGTATTTGTAACAGTTCTATTCTTCTTTGTAGTGGCAAACTTTTCCGTCGCACAGGAGAATCTAAATGATAATGCCATTAAAAAAATTGATCAGATGACTGAAAAACTGACTAATAAATTGCTGCTCTCCGAAGTTCAGACAAATAAAATAAAATCGCTCCTGAAAGATTATTTCAAAGGATTACAAAAATTTTCCGGCGATGGTGATAAACTATCTGAATTACGTCAAAACTCGGAAACAAAAATTCTTAATATTCTTGATTACAAGCAGAAAATGAAATATGATATAATTAAAAAGGAATGGTGGGGCTTAGCCTCTCAATAATTTGCATATTACATATATTTTTAATATGGTAAATATTGTTGATAGCAAATAATAAATTCTTATTCATAGTTGACAAATTGAAATTACTCCATTACTTTTATGCATCCCTTTATAAACAATGACCCTTTCAAAGGGTTCTCCCCTGCCCTTTGATGTTTCAGGGTCACTCCCGGTGTCTCCCCGGCACCGGGATGTTTTAAATTTCTTTCCCAAAACTAAAATTTATTGAAGCAGAGAAGCGCACTTAACTACGGCAGTTTCACTTCGAAGACGATATCTTCCCAAAGAAAATATTTTAGGCTTAGTAAAAAGATTTATTTCATTTTCTGTTATTCCACCTTCTGGCCCAAAGATAAAATAAAAATTATCATTACTGTAATTTGTAAAAGTAAATTTTTCATCAGCGTTCTGATCAAACAAAATTTTCTCACCTGCTAACTTCGAAATTTCTTTTAGAGTATTAAGTTTTATTTCAGGAAGATAAGTGTGAAGAGATTGTTTCATCGCTGCAAACGCAATTTTTTCCCATCGTTGAACATTTAATGATTTTGATATTGTTCTTTCGGAATCGAATAATATGAAATTCGTAATTCCCAGTTCGACACATTTTTCGATTGCAAACTTTAACCTGTCAGGATTCTTTAATTTTGGAATGCAGAAAAATATGTTTTCAAAAAAATTTTTCTTTTCAATTTCATCAATCACTTCTGCCTGAAGCTTATTCTTTTTGATTGAAACAATTTTGCATTTGAAAATTGTGCCAAAACCATTAGTTACATGAATTGTATTCCCAACAGAGTTCCTCATTACCTGCACTGCGTGTTTAAACTCATTTCCCTCAATTATTATTTTATTTACAGAAAATTTTTCTTGTGAAGAATAGTATAATTCTATATTTGAAAGATGATTTGTTTTCAACATCGTTTAGAGAAAGAAATAAAATAAGTAGTTGTAAGATAAATAAAAATCCTCCTAAGTAAGTTCTTAAGAGGATCACAATTCAATATGAAATAACACTAAATTATCTCTAGAACATTCATTTTAATATCAAAGAATGTATTTGTACATATACAGTAATGGTTTTTCGATTATTCTAACATAACTATTCAGTTTATTTCCCCTCTTTGTTACCCTTACTACTAAGAGACATTTGATAGAATATAGCACACATTTTTCTTATTTGTTCGTTATTATCGAACTCACTGGCTCTTTTTATAGCAAATATCCCTCTTTCATCACCTATTTTAAAGAGTGCAAGTGCTGCAGTGATTCTTGCTTCAATAGATGGATCCTGTTTTAAAACCTTTAGAAGCGGTATTACGGCTTTTGTTGATTGTCTTTCCCCTAAATAATAAGTAGAGCTAATTTTCAATCCCAGATTATCAGATTCTACTCCTTTAAGATAATTGATATCAATGTCACCTTCCGATATTTTCGGTACAACTGTAATTGAATCCTGGGAATATATTAAACCGCTAGAAAGGATTACAATAACCACAATTAAATTTGTACATATTTTATTCATTACAGTCTCCTTTGATGATGGTTAAAATTTTAATGTGAACTTGCTATCCTGTGAAAAATATTACACTAAAATATGAATTAATTTCATATAACAAAATCTTATGAAATAATGGGATTATAATAATTTATACAGGAACCACAATTATTTTACTTTTTATCTTTATTTTTATTTTAATATTCTATTAATGACCAATTAGCTAAAATAAACCGAAAACTATATAAGGGAGATCGAAATGAAATACAGAAGAATTGGATACGATAAAGTAAAAGTATCTGCGATTGGACTGGGTTGTATGGGGATGTCTGAATTTTATGGTCAAACTGATGATAAAGAATCTATTAAAACGATTCATAGGGCTCGCGAACTGGGAATTAATTTTCTTGACACAGCAGATATGTATGGAGTGGGTAAAAATGAAGAATTAGTTGGGAAGGCAATAAAAGGTAATCGGGATCAATTTGTAATTGCAACAAAATTTGGAAATATAAGGGGTGAAGATGGTAGCAGGTTGGGCCTAAGTGGAAAACACGATTACGTTAAAATCGCTTGTGACGCTAGTCTTAAAAGATTAAATATTGACTATATCGATCTTTATTACCAGCATCGGGTAGACCAAAACACAGCAATTGAAGAAACTGTTGGTGCAATGGCAGAATTGGTAAAAGAAGGAAAAGTAAGGTATTTAGGATTATCGGAGGCTTCAGTAGAAACTATAAGGCGGGCAAACAAAGTTCATAAAATAGCTGCACTTCAGACTGAATACTCACTTTGGACCAGAGATCCTGAGAAAGAACTTCTTAAAATTTGTAAAGAATTAGGTATTACATTCGTAGCTTATTCTCCTATTGGTAGGGGATTTTTATCAGGAACTTTTAGAAAAGAGTACCATTTCCCTGATGATGATGTGAGAAAGTACTTCCCAAGATTTCAGGATGAAAACATAGTACACAATTACAAGATAGTTGAGCAACTTCAGGAAATAGCAAAAGAAAAAAGTTGTACAACAACACAATTAGCTCTTTCCTGGCTATTGAATAAAAGCGATAATATAATTCCTATTCCGGGTACCAAAAGAAGAAAATACCTTGAAGAAAACGCTACCTCAGTTGATATCGATTTATCTCCTTCAGAAATACAAAAACTTGAGGAAGCTGTACAACCCGATTTTGTTAAAGGATCTCGATACCCTGAATCAGGGATGAAAGTGGTGAACAAGTAATCAATAATTTATTTGATGAGATATTTAGGTTAGAAAGAGGATGACAGATCGAAAATAAATTCTGAACGTCCTATCTCATTGAAAGCATATTCAAAACGTATAATTAAGTATGGGAGAAACAATAAAGATAAACCCGCCCCATAGCCTGTGTTAAATTTTTTAAGGGTTAACGGTTCGCCAATGAATCTTGTTGTGCCTGTATCGACAAATAATTCCCCTACAAGACCGACTCTATAAGAAAGTAATGATTTGGGAAGTAAAGGAACGAAATACACGTTCAGTCTGTAATCTTTTAGTATGTAATAATTAAGTTCTACTGATCCCACATAGTAATCGTTTCCTTCCTTGAGATCATTCCAATGTCCCCTGATTCTTTCGTTTAGACCTATGAAGGAATCATCATAATAAGGGACTTTGCCGTTCGTGTGGCGTGCTGCAAATCTCCATTTACCGGATAGATCTCCGAATAGCTTTCTGTACTCCCTGAAATCAAGATAAGATACTCTGTAATTAATATTATTAATTCCCATTCCTTTAAATTCATAATCAATTTCGGCAAAAATACCATCAGTAGCATATTGAACAAGATCACGCGTGTCATAATTATATGTGAATCCTAATATTACAGTTCTATCAATTCTCTGATCAGATGCCGAAATTCCATTTATGTAGAATGGTGTTTCGATGTAGTCCATGCCTAAGGCTGTTGATAATCTATGGTATAAACCAAATCGCTTTCCGAAAATGATTTTTCCAAAGTACAATTTATGGTTAAAATCTGTTCCGGCTAAAGACTCGGCAATTTTACTATCATTGTTAATTTCTGAATAACCAAACTGCAGACTTGCAAACAAATCCAATTTATAGCTTAAGTTAGGATTAGTGTAATAAAAGTTAAAAGAAGGATCATAACCTAATTCCATTATCCCGGAGAGGGTTTCATTCCTCCCGCGAAAATTTTTTAATCTTACTCTGACTCCGTAAGTTAATTTATTCCAATCTCTGTCCCTAAGAGCAATAAACGGAATCGGATAAATGTACCAGCTTTCTTCTATATCAATCAGAAGAAAATTCTTATTTCCAAATTTAAATGGTTGTAACCTTACTTCATTAAAAATATTCAAGCTGTAAATTCTTTCCCTGTTATAATCGGCAAGAACAGGATTTAAGGTATCGCCAATACCAAATGTTAATTCTCTTAGAATTACGAAATTTTCAGTGATGTCATTTCCCTTAATAATAATTGAATCAATTACAACAGAATAATTACCTTTATAATAAATCGTATCTTCATCCATAGCATGAACAAATGAAGTAAGTAACATCATGACACAAATCAGATAAATAATTTTATGCACAATTTTCCTTATTATTTTTCTCAATTAACCAGGACATAATACTATTCATAGTATAATATTTCTTAAAAATATCAGATGAAGAATTTTGGAAATATTTGAGGTAATAAATAATTCAATCCTGTTAAATTAATTGTCAACAGGAATTTCAGCATACTGAGAAACAGGCACACAACTGCAAACAAGATTTCTATCACCGTAAGCACTGTCAATTCTTCCTACTGAAGGCCAGAATTTCTTTTCCAGGGTGTATGGCAATGGAAATCCCGCTATCTCCCTTGAATAAGAATGAGTCCATTCATCTGAAATCAATACTTGCATCGTATGTGGAGAGTTCCTCAGCGGATTATCTATCTTATCGAGCTTTCCTTCTTCGATATCTCTAATTTCATTTCTTATTGATATCATCGCTTCGCAAAACCTGTCAAGTTCTTCTTTTGATTCACTTTCCGTAGGCTCTACCATCAGAGTTCCAGGAACCGGAAAAGAAACTGTTGGTGCATGAAAACCATAGTCAATTAATCTTTTAGCAATATCTTCAACTTATATCTGAACTTAATGTTTGAATTCTCTCATATCAAAAATTAATTCATGAGCCACTCTTCTGTTATTACCTGTATACAAAACTTTGTAATGATCTTTCAATTT
>JAJDNK010000012.1 GCA_022340715.1 bacterium BMS3Abin03
GAATTCTCCATGCATCACTGGGATGAAAAAGATGAACCTGTTCATTGTTAAACTCTTCATTTATTTCACGGAGAGGCTGAAGATCATCGAGTATCCAGATTGCCCTGCCCTGCGTTGCGGCAATCAAATCATTCTGATGAACTAAAAGATCACGCACAGATGTAGTTGGAAAATTTAATTTCAACGACTGCCAATTTTCACCATCATCAAAGGAAACGTAAACGCTTCTGTTTGTTCCTGCAAATAATAATCCTTGCTTTGTTTTATCTGTTCTTACAACATTTATATATTCTTCTTCAGGAAGACCATTTATAATTTTCGTCCACGTTTTTCCGTCATCGGTAGTTTTAAATATTAAAGGTTTGAATTCATTCAACCTGTGGAGATTAACAGCAACATAAGCTGAGTGAATCGAAAAAGGCGAAGGATCGATCGCATCTACCCTTGCCCACAATGGAATATCCGGCGGAGTAATATTATTCCAGGTTTTTCCTTCATCAGTTGTAAGATGAATCAAGCCATCATCCGTACCAACCCAGATAAGCTTTTCATCAACCGGTGAAGGAGCAATACTCCAGATAACTCCGTAACCGCAATCGGCAGCTTCTTCAAAATTAGGATCGTTGCATTCACCAGGATTATCAATTTTACGACTAAGATCGGGACTAATAATTTCCCAGTTACTCCCGTTGTTGGTTGATCTGAAAAGAAACTGTGCACCGAAGAACAATGAATGTTTTCCTATTGGTGAATATGCAATTGGTGTTATCCAAGAGTAACGAAGCTTAACTGTATTCTGTTTTGCTGCATAGCTGTTATGCGGATAGGGAGAAATTTCCGCAGACTGTCTTGTTATCTCATCAAATCTTGCTAGATCACCACCCAGACCCGAACCAATAACCATATCAGGATCGCCCGGATTCGGAATATCGTAATCTCTTTCATCCGCACCAACAGGATGCCAATCACGATCTTCGATAACACCATAGGGCCCACGACTCAAAATTGAAACTGTTCCGTTGTCCTGCTGACCAGCAAAAATTTTATAAGGGAATCTGTCATCGGCAGCTAAATGATATAACTGTCCCGTTGGCTGATTATACCAGGTTGACCAGGTTGCACCGCCGTTAACTGAAACAATAGTTCCCTGATCCGATGCAGTTATCATATAATTCGGATTTTTAGGATTTATCCACAAGAAGTGATAATCATCTCCACCGGGCGCACCTCTGAAAATCGTAAAAGCTTTTCCACCGTCCGTTGATCTCCTGATAGACTGCCCCATTGCATAAACAATTTCAGGATTAATCGGATCGACTGTTACTCTTCCAAAATAATCGCTGGCTAATGCACCATCTTTATTAACATGATTCCAGGTTTCTCCACCGTCATCCGATCTATATAATCCTTTATTCTTTCCTTCTGTATCTATGGAAGCGTAAATAGTTTTTCCTTGACTGCCTCTTGCAACGGCAAGACCGATTCTGCCAAGCGGAATATTTTCCAATCCTGTTATTGAAAGTTTTGTCCAGTGTTCACCTCCATCAACACTTTTATATATGCCGGAACCCAATCCAACCTGAGGCATATAATAATCTAACCAGGGATGCATTCTCATTTGCCAGAGAGCAGCATAAATAATTTCAGGTTGAAGTGGATCGGTTGCAAGATCAACAGCACCTGTAGAATCATTTACATATAGAACCTGTTTCCAGCTATTACCGCCGTCATTCGTTAGATAAATTCCCCTGTCTTTACTTGGACCAAAAACAGGACCGAGCGCCGCAACCAAAACACGTTCAGGATTTTTCTGATCAACCAATATTCTCCCTGTATATTTTGTTTCCTTTAAACCAATGTTCTTCCACGTCTCCCCGCCATCATCCGATCTGTAAATTCCATCGCCTTCAAGAATATCATAACGAAAAGCAACCTGTCCAGTTCCAGCATAAATAATATTTGGATTAGAAGGCGCTATTGTGAGTGCACCAATTGCGGATGAAGATTCATTCTGCATTAATCCCTGCCAGGAGTTTCCGTCATCTCTAGTTACCCAAACACCACCGC
The DNA here is from genome assembly GCA_022340715.1 of bacterium BMS3Abin03. GTDB lineage: Bacteria > Bacteroidota > Ignavibacteria > Ignavibacteriales > Ignavibacteriaceae > BMS3ABIN03. Next base: position 2,068 of record JAJDNK010000012.1, read on the forward strand.
CGGCACCACCAAAATAAAAAGTGTTAAGTGAATCTGGAATTCCATCACAAACAGTTCCCCATCCTCCGCGGAACGGACCGACTAATCTCCATTGCATACCTGAATAGAGATTTGAAGTTATCTGCTGGGAATGAAACTCAGAATAGAATAAAAAAATTAAGAAAAGTACTAAAAGAGGAAATGAATTCTTATTCCTTAAGTTTTTTAAAGAGGTTATCATCAGCTTTGATAAAATAGTTTGTGGCAGTTTTTTGAAGATCAATCTAACAAGGAAGTTATATTATTACAAACATAATTGTAAAGTGAAACACTGTTTCACTCATTTAAATTATAATATCCATACTATATGACATGTGAGCGATTCGGCGAATCGCTCTACATTAGTTTCAATTTCACTTAATTTTTTCTGGAAAAACCACCTCTCTTGAACTTCTTTATACATTAAGATATTTTTAAACAGTTAAATTATCAGCGGGAGACAACATGCCAAATTTTACCATTACAGTTAACAATAAAAAGCAAACTGTTGAAGTCGATGAGGGGACACCACTTCTCTGGGTTTTACGGGACAGTCTTGGTTTAACGGGAACCAAGTACGGATGCGGAGAAGGAATCTGCGGTGCTTGCACAATACACGTCGATGGAAAAGCCGAACGTTCCTGCATTCTTAGTATTGAAGATGTCGGCGAAAGTTCCATTACAACTATTGAAGGTCTGATTGAAAATCCCGAATATCCGATCTTCAAAAAATGGATTGAGCTTGAAGTATCTCAATGCGGCTATTGCCAGCCGGGACAAATAATGACACTTGCAGCTTTGCTTCAGCAAAATCCGAAACCGAGCAGGAAAGAAATTGATGATGCAATGAATTCCGTTCTCTGCCGGTGTGGAACCTATCAGCGTATCAAACAAGCTGTTGATGAACTTGTGGAGGAGGAATCATGAAAAGTTTATTAAAACCAAACAGACGTGAGTTCATTAAAGTAGTTGGATTAAGCGGAGGCGGATTATTTCTTGCTTCTTATGTTCCGTTCCAGAATGTTTTTGCTAATCCCGGTGACGAACCTAAAATTTTTTCACCGAGCGTTTACCTAAGAATAAATTCAGACGGAGTAGTAACAATAATCTTTCACAGATCGGAGCTTGGGCAAGGCGTCAAGACTGCTCTGCCAATGCTTGTTGCTGAAGAGCTTGAAGTTGACTGGGAAAAAATCGTTATCGAACAATCCGATGCAGATACCAAATACGGTAATCAAACTACGGGTGGAAGTACAAGCATAAGATTGAACTACGAACCGTTGCGGATTGCCGGAGCAACAGCGCGCGTAATGTTAATTTCTTCCGCGGCTTCAAAGTGGAATGTTTCCCCTGAAAATTGTTATGCCGAAAACGGATTTGTTATTAACAAACTTAATAATGAAAAATTTGGTTACGGTGATCTTGTTGAAGATGCATCAAAACTTCCGATACCCAAAAATGTTAAGTTAAAAGATCCGAAAGATTTTAAACTGATCGGGAAAAGAATACACAGGGTTGATACGCCGGATAAGATTCATGGTATTGCAAAATTTGGAATCGATATTGTAATACCAGGTATGTATTACGCTGCTGTTAGTCGTTGTCCAACATTTGGCGGCAAAGTAAAATCTTTTGATGCAACAAAAACAAAATCTATACCCGGAATTAAAGGTGTCTACCGGATATCAAGTGGTGTTGCAGTAGTAGCCGATTCTACCTACCGTGCTTTTACGGGAAGAGATGCCCTTGAAATTGAGTGGGATTACGGTAAGTATGCAAACATAAATTCCGAAGACATTCATAATGAATTGCTTAAACATTCTAAAGAAGACGGATACCAATTTGAAGGGAAAGGAGATGTTAATAAAAATCCTGAAGAAGGTGAACAAGCAATAGAAGGAATTTATGAAGTTCCGTTCTTAAGCCATTCACCGATGGAACCGATGAATTGTGTAGCAAAAGTTGAAAACGGAAAAGCAGAGTTATGGGTTCCCTCCCAATCTCCGCAGGATGCGAGAACACAGGTAGCTAACGCTCTTAATGTAAATGAAAAAAATGTTACAGCACATATAACTCTTATGGGCGGTGGTTTTGGTCGAAGACACGTGAACGATTACGCCGTTGAAGCTGCTGAAATTTCCAAAGCTAATGGTAATCCTGTTAAACTTACATGGACCCGGGAAGAAAATACAAAATTCGGTTGGTATCGTCCGCCGAGCATGAACGTTTTGAAGGGATCGGTGAGTAAAGATGGGAAACCGCTTAAGTTTTCACATCATGTGATTGCTCCATCAATTACACAGATGCGCTTTGCTCCAAATCTTCCTCCGGCTCAATATGACATAAAAGAAGGAGCAGTCGGACTTCAATATCAAATACCGAATCTCAGAATAAGCGGAACAACAATATCCACACACGTTCCTATTTCCTGGTACCGATCAGTCTATAATTCTCAAAATCCTTTTGCAAGTGAGTGTTTTATAGACGAACTGGCTTACACTGCAAATAAAGATCCTTATGAATTCAGGAGAGATATGCTGCCGGATGATTCAAGACTTAAAAATGTATTGATTGTTGCTGCTGAAAAATCCGGTTGGGGAACGCCATTACCTAAAGGCAGAGGAAGAGGAATTGCAATTGCCGAATGTTATGAAAGTTACAATGCACAGGTTGCAGAAGTAACTGTTGAAGGGAATAAATTAAAAGTTGACCGTTATGTTGTGGTAGTTGATTGCGGTATAGTTGTTAATCCCGATATAATGGAAGCACAGATGCAGGGAGCGATAGCATTCGCATTATCCGGTGCTTTAAAAGGTGAAATCACAATTAAAAACGGAGGTGTTGAGCAAAGCAATTTTGATGATTACGAAATTCTAACTTACAATGAAATGCCTAAAGTGGAAGTTCATTACATTAAGAACTTTTACAAAGTAGGTGGAATAGGTGAAGTTGGAATGGCTGCTTGTCCCCCGGCTCTTTGTAATGCTATTTTTGCTGCAACGGGAAAGAGGATCAGAAGGTTACCTATACGTTTAAGTTAAATAATTGATAGACTATTAATTGTCATTCGGCAAACAATAATTAAGGAACAATTATGAGAAAATTTATCATCATTCTCTTTGGACCCATTATTTTCTTATCCGGCACTAACTTCGCTCAGGATAAATCCACAAACGATTTGAATTTACCTAAAATGACAATCGAACAAAGAATGAATCGTTTGATGCTTAATACTGCAGGAATGATCGTAAACAGTATCGGGTATATAAAATCTGTCGGCGGTAATGCTGCGGATTTAGGTAAATACATAGGTAAAGTTTTTGCGAAAGCTTGGTCCCCAATAAAAGGTAGAGGACCGAGGGTCTTCGTTGAAGCCATGTACAATAATTATCAATCCGATCTCGATAATAAATTTGAAGTCCTTGAACAGACTGATACATCTATTACCTACAAGGT
>JAJDNK010000022.1 GCA_022340715.1 bacterium BMS3Abin03
ATGCACCAACTGTAGATGTTGTTGCACGTCTAGTAACAACCCTAGTTGATAATGCTGCATATGATGATATTACTGACTACATTACTGTGCCTGCTGCATCTTACATTCTTGATGTAACGCCTGGCGATGACAACTCAACAATTGTTGCATCTTTCGAAGCAGATTTGAGTGGTTTAGGTGGTGGTGCAGCTGTAGTATTTGCATCAGGTTTTCTAAATCCTGCTGCAAATCAAAATGCTGCTGGATTTGGAATTTTTGCTGCTCTACCTAATGGAGTTGTGGTAGAATTTCCCCAGGTTGAACTTGCAAGGCTACAAGTTATACACAACGCTGCTGATGTAGCTGCTAATCAGGTAGATATCTATCTAAATGATGACTTACTTTTAGATGATTTTACTTTCAGAACTGCAACTGAATTTATTTATGCTCCTGCCGGTGTCGAAATAACCATTGGTGTTGCCCCTGCTAATAGTGTTTCTGTGGGTGATACATTAACAGGATTTCGTGTTACATTGGAAAATGGAGCCACCTATGTTGCAATCGCCAATGGTGTGTTGAATCCAGCTTCATATTCACCTAACCCTGATGGAAGAAGTACTGCTTTTACATTATTTCTAAATTCTATCGCAAGGGAAAGTGCTACGGGTGCAGATGTTGATTTCTTTGTATTACACGGAGCCACTGACGCGCCAACTGTAGATGTAATAGCCAGGAATGTAGCTCCTCTTGTTGATAATGCGGCTTACGGAGATATTACCTCCTATATAACAGTTCCTCCGGCAGCCTACACACTTGATTTAACTTTATCTGATGGAACATCACTGGTTCAATCCTACATTGCTGATCTTTCTTCCTTAGGTGGTGGAAGTGCTGTTGTATTCGCTTCAGGATTTTTGAATCCTTCGGTAAATCAAAATGGAGAAGCTTTTGGTTTATTTTTTGCCTTAGCTGATGGAACAGTAGGTCAATTTTCTGAGGGAGTAACAAGTGTTGAAGATATTTCATCTGTTACACCTGATAGATATACGCTATCACAGAATTATCCGAATCCATTTAACCCAAGTACAACTATAAGTTTTACAATTCCGGATAATGAGCTTGTATCATTAAAGATCTACAATGTTTTAGGTAGCGAAGTCGCTACGCTGATAAGTCAGAATTTAACTGCAGGTGAATATAATTTTAATTTCGAGGCATCAAATCTTGCCAGTGGCATTTATTTCTATGAATTAAAAGCTGGAAATTTTGCTCAAATTAAAAAAATGAATTTACTGAAATAAATAATTAAGATTAGGAAACCGTTTTGAGGTATTGTGTTGTAATTAATTATGACTATATTCTGAACAATACTTGGAAGACTACTCTTTACAACTCCATCTTCCAGCCTTGAACGGTTTCCTCATTTATAGATTAAAAACAAGGCAATATAATACTATATCAATATTAATGATCAGATAAAAATATTTATATAAAGAAAATAAACATTGAAAAAAGTAATAATCATAGGATCAGGCCTTGGCGGTTTATCAACCGCTCTTCGACTCTCGAATAAAGGATATGATATAACCGTTCTTGAAAAGCATTCAACTCCCGGTGGAAGATTGAATACAATTGAACAGGATGGTTTCAGGTTTGATATGGGTCCATCGTTTATGAGCATGACTTACGAGTTTGATGACTTGTTTAAAAGTGCCGGTGTTGAAAATCCATTAATTATGAAAGAACTTGATCCGATCTACCAGGTATTTTTTGAAGGACGAGAGAAACCATTCAGAATATTCAAAGATCTCAACAAGCTTGAATCTGAGTTTGTGGGAATTGAAGATAATCTTGCCGAAAAGCTTGAAAAGTATTTGAATAAAGGCGGAGAATTTTTTCACGATACTGAAGAACAGGTTGTAAAATCCAATTATAAAAACAAACTAAATTATATTTTAAAACTTTCGAAAGTTCCCAAAAAACACTTACCTTATTTATACAGATCAATGTGGAAAGAACTTGAAAATACATTTGATTCGGAAGAGGTAAGAGTAATTTTTTCACTGGTTGCATTTTTTCTCGGTTCAACACCATTTCGAACTCCCTCAATATATTCTCTTCTCAACTATACAGAGTTAAAACACAATGGATACTGGAGTGTTAACAATGGAATGTACACCATTGTCAGGGAGATAGTTAAAATTCTCGAATCACGAAATGTTAAATTTGAATTTAACACTGAGATTGTTCGTGTTGGAAATAACAACGGGAAAGTTGCCCAAATGATTGATCAGAATGGTAATTCCTGGGAAGCTGATATATTCATATCCAATTCCGATGCAGCAGCATTTAGAGGAAAAGTTTTGAATAGATCTGAATATAATGAGAAGAAACTGGATGATATGCACTGGACTCTTGCTCCTTTCACAATCTATCTTGGCGTTAATGGAAAACTGGATAACCTGATTCATCATAATTATTTTCTTGGTGATAATTTCAGGGAATATGCAAATAGCATTTTTACTACTTCTGTAAGCCCTAAAAAGCCGTATTATTATGTGAACGCTTCATCGAGATCGGATGATAGTTGTGCACCTGAAGGTTGTGAAAATATATTTATTCTTTGTCCAGTCCCTGATTTGAGATTCAAAAAGAACTGGTCGGATAAAGAGGAATTTGCAGACAAGATTATTAAAGATCTTTCATCAAGAGTTTCCTTCAACATTTCAGAAAATATTATCACAAGAAAAATTTTAGCACCGGACGATTGGGAAGGAATGTTGAATTTATACAGAGGTTCTGGACTTGGTCTTGCACATGATCTAAATCAGGTGGGTGCATTCAGACCAAAAAATAAGGATGAGAAATTTTCAAATTTATATTATGTAGGTGCCTCGACAACGCCGGGCACAGGATTACCAATGGTTGTAATTAGTTCAAAATTAGTAACGGAGAGAATTGAAAATGACTTTAGAACAATACAGTAAAACAAGTTATAAGCTTAGTAAGAAATTGACTGTTGCTTACAGCACTTCTTTTAGCTGGGGAATAAAAGTATTTAAACCGGAATTCAGAGATCCGATCTTTGCAATTTACAGCTATGTGAGAATTGCTGATGAAATAGTGGACACATTCCACAATTTTGATAAAGAAAAACTTCTCAAAAAATTTGAAGCAGATACCTGGGAAGCGATTGAAAATGGCATTTCTACTAATCCTGTACTACAGGCATTCCAGGAAACAGTTAATAAATATAAAATAGATCATAATCTGATAAAGGCATTTCTAAAAAGTATGGAGATGGATCTTTCAAATTCATCATACAACAGGGAAAACTATGATGATTACATATATGGCTCTGCGGAAGTAGTTGGATTGATGTGTTTAAAAGTATTTGTGAACGGGAATGAAAAGAAATATTTAGAGCTTGAAAATCCGGCACAACAGCTCGGTGCAGCTTTTCAGAAAGTTAATTTTTTAAGAGATATACAAAGCGATATTAACGAAAGAGGAAGAATTTATCTTCCTGGAGTTCATCATCACGAATTCATAGATAATATTAAAAAAGCACAACTTGAAGAAGAAGTTGAACATGAATTTAAAAATGCCTTCAGAGGAATAGTTAAGCTTCCAATTACTGTAAAACTTGGTGTTTATTCGGCATATCTATATTACCTGATGCTTTTCAAAAAAATTAAGAGATTGGACGTAGAGCAATTAAGAAGCAGGAGAGTCAGGATATCCAACTTACATAAGTTTTATCTTTTGCTTAAATCTTATTTACAGGTTCGGGTATTAAAGACTACATAATTGAATTTCGAATATCTCATATTTAACCTGATAGTTTTAAGCGGACCGGTATTCTTTGGTTCATTAAAATGCTGTTACATCTGGAATCACAGGAAAGAATTACTAATTGCAATTTTATTGCCTGCAATTCCTTTTTTATTCTGGGATGCAATTGTAACTGGTGCACACTGGAATTTTAATCCTGAGTATGTTTCCGGCATTAAATTAATCAATCTTCCGGTTGAAGAAATTCTGTTTTTTATTACCGTACCTTTTGCCTGCCTTTTCACCTGGGAAATGATAATAAGAAGAGCAGATAAAAAATTTGTAAACACAGGATGGCTAAGACTTTTGCTTTATATGGCTTTGCCGGCAGGAATTTATTTTTTTACAATTGGAAAACAATACACGGGCTTAACACTTACATTTTTGTTTATTGCAAATCTTGTTGATCAGGTTTTAAAAACCCGATTGTTGTTCGATAAGAGATTTTCCTTCTACATTATACTGATAACTTTCTTTACATTAATATTTAATGGCTATTTAACCTGGCGCCCGGTAGTTACTTATGGAGTCAATTATCAGCTCGATTTCAGAATAATTACAATCCCTGTAGAGGATTTCTTTTATGGAATTTCATTGCTCTTTATGAACACGAGTATATATAATATGTTAATTAGTAAAAACGGTGATGTAAATGTTAAAAAATAAGTGGTATCTGATATGTCCTTCTGAAGAACTTAAGAATGATATCCTCACAAGGAAAATTATGGGTGAGGATATAATTTTCTTTCGTAAACCTGATGGTGAAATTACTGCATTAGAAGACAGGTGTTGCCACAGGAATGTAAATCTTTCACTTGGTTACATAGATAAAGACAGGGTTGTTTGCGGATACCATGGATGGGAATATGATAAATCTGGTTCATGTGTTAAAATACCTTCGCAGCTACCGGGAGATAAAATACCACCAACTGCTAAGATAAAGAGTTACCCCGTTAAAGATTTTAACAAATGGGTGTGGATTTTTATTGGTGATAGTGAAAAATCTTCACATATAAATCCAACTAACATACCTGAAATGAACGAATGGCCTTTTACTTATAAGGCATATACATTTAAAGCAGATCTGGAAGCCACTGCCGAAAGCCTGATAGATCCCTATCATATTGCCTTTGTACACAGGAATTCTATTAAATCATTTATGGGACAGATAAAAGAGTCTCCGGCAGATTTTAATTTGAAAATTCTGGATGACGGTGTTGAAGGATTCTACCGCAGGGCAAATGTTGGAACAAAAGCAGAAAAAGTTTATTTCGGGAATGAAGAAAATATAGGAACAAGGATTCGTTTTTATTATCCCAACATTTCCCGGTTGGAAATTCGGTTCAAAGAAAGAATTCTTTTAATTCTGGAACATGTAATGCAGGTTGATGATGAGCACGTAGAAATGAAACAGATAACTCTCTGGAAAAATATTTTTCCCAAGTTCCCTGCATTTGCAAAATTTTTTATGGCAAGAAAATCTGCAAAAATTGTTGAGGAGGATATAGATTTTCTTTCATCAAATCTTGAGATACTGAAGAAAAGAAAAGATGACTTGCATGAGGTAAGTGTAAAAGGCGATGAAGTGTCTCTGTCATTCAGAAAGTTCTGGAGAAAAAAATTGCAGGAGACTGAATAATCTTGGAATCGAACAGAGTAACGGCTAATTCGCTGTTTAACAATAAATCCGGGGTACCTTTTGAATTTAACCGTGTTGCAAAAAAATATGATGTTGCAACTTTTCTCAGCCAGGGATATCAGAAAGATTTACAGCGAAGTGTAGACAGACTAAATTTGAGAGGAGATGAATTTGTACTTGACCTGTGCTGTGGAACAGGTAAATCAACTATCAGTTGTTTAAATAATCTGCCAGATGGGAAAGTTATCGGAATTGATAACTCGGAGGTTATGCTAAGGGTGGCAGAAGAAAAATATTACAAACAATATGATAGAAATAAATTGGAATTTGTTCAGAAAGATGTGATGGAACTGGATTATGATGATAACAGCGTTGATGCAATATTTATGGCATATGGAATCCGTAATATGCCTGATTATAATAGAGCTCTGAAAAATCTTTTCCGGATTCTGAAGCCGGGTGGAAAAATTGCTTTTCATGAATATTCGCTTGAAAAAAACTTCTTATCTCATTTATACTGGAAGACGCTCGGTTATTTTGTAGTCATCCCGGTTTCTACAATGATTTCAGGTTCATCGACAATATTTAAATACCTTGTAAAAAGCGTTGATAAATTTCTTTCTCCAAATGATTTTACAAATCTTCTTAGCGAAACCGGTTTTACGAATGTAAAAAAACATAATATGCCAACATGGCGAAAACCGATACTTCGCACATTTACAGCAAGCAAACCGAATGAAAATGACTAAATCATGGATACATTAGTTTCAAAATTTGTAAAAAAAAGATTAGGTGATTATAAACAGCAGTTAAACAAAGTTGATACCTCTTTACCTGATAAGATCAGCTCGCCAAAAAAGGTATCTGTGGTGGGTGGTGGTTTGGCAGGTGTTTCTGCTGCGATTTATTTAGCTGAAAGAAATTTTAAAGTAACTATATTTGAAAAAGATTCATTCCTTGGTGGTAAAGTTGGTTCCTGGCCTGTAGATTTTAAGGATGGTTATCACACTAATGTAGAGCATGGTTTCCATGCATTTTTCAGGCAGTATTATAATCTGCGCAATCTCTTAAAAAAAATTGATGCTTATAAATATCTTATCCCTATTGATGATTATCTTATAATGACAAAAGAACTGGGCGACTACAGTTTTAAAGATATCAAGACTACTCCAATTGAAAATATTTTATCGATGAGAAAAGCAGGTATATATTCTTTCAAGGATATTATTAAAAATCCGCGCTTTAACAGGCTCACATCGCTGCTTAATTATGATAATGAAAAAACATATGAAAAGTTTGATCAGATATCATTTAAAGAATTTGCCGATGAAATGAATCTTCCTCCGCAGATGAGATTAATGTTCACAACATTTTCAAGAGCGTTTTTTGCGGAACCTCAATTAATATCAATGGCTGAATTAATAAAGAGTTTTCACTTTTATTTTTTGAGCAACGATCATGGTCTGATTTACGATGTTTTAAATGACGATTTTGAAACTACACTCTGGCAGCCCGCAAGGAAATTTATTGAATCAAGCAATACTGAAATTAAATTGAACAGTCCTGTTGTTTCGTTCGAAAAAAATGAGGATAAGTTTCTGATAAATAATGAAGATTTTGATTACGTAATAATAGCGTCAGATATTAAGGGTACAAAAAAAATAATTGGCAGTTCCGAATTTATTAAAACACAACATCCGGATTTCCATAAACAGATAACCGATCAGAAACAATCGCAGCGATATGCTGTTCTGAGGATCTGGACAGATAAAGATGTTCGTGAGGATATCCCATTTTTCATATTTACAGATGCTTTACACATTCT
>JAJDNK010000023.1 GCA_022340715.1 bacterium BMS3Abin03
CGCTCGGGGAAATCATATAAACCTGCGTTTTCTCAGAACGTGAGGAGAGAAATGCAATCTTCGAACCATCGGGCGACCATTGCGGAGCCCAGTCATTTTTATCTGAGTTTGTAAGCTTTAATTCAGAATTATCAAATGACATTGCAAGCCAGATGTTGTAGCTCCGGTTCCCATCCCATTTTTCTTTTTCTCCCAGTGAAAAGGCAATTGTTCTGCCGTCGGATGATATATCTATACCGTTGAAGCGACTATACAGATAAGAATCCTCGAAGGTAAATACTTCGGGATTTTCCTGCGGATATGAAGTAAAAAATGAAATTAATATTACAGGCAGCAGTAGTACTTTTCTCATAGATCTTTCCGGACTGTTAGAGTTTTACAAAGCAAATTTATTTGTTAAGTGTAATACGATTGTTACTAATCTAAGAAAGATTAATACTTCATACAAAGTAAGGAGTCTTTCATTTCGAGCAATGTTAGTGAAAGTTAAATAGCATTGAAGATGGTGCATTGGAAAATGTTTGAAACTCAATTTCCCTGACGACCATAAAAGATAAAAAGCTTTAGATTCCATTCTCTTACTCTTAATCTTCATCTTTTTCTATCGAAAAGATTAACTTCACATTTAACAACACTTCGCAAATACGAAATTTAGATTCATCCCATTATTTCTTATTTAAGAAAAGAACTTCTAATAAATAAGAAAAAACGCAACTTTTTTAGTCCTGAAATTTGCTTTTGTCAATTAAATTGATGAAAAAAACTAATGTGCAATGGCATTCATTATGTTAAAGCTGTAAGGATTAATTGTAATTAATTTATATACGATTAAACAGGGAAGTAAAATGGCATTAATAGCAATAATTGATGACGATCCGGATATCCTCGATGCGAGTAGTATAGTTCTAACATCTAAAGGATACAAAGTTGTTACAGCAGATAATCCGGGTGACGGTTACAAAATAGTAAAAGAGCAAAAACCTGATCTTATTATCCTCGATGTAATGATGAACGAACCGGACGACGGTTTTTTTCTTGCCCAAAAATTCAGACGTGAAAAACTTGAAACACCTATAATTATGTATACATCTGTTTCTAAATCTGTGGGACTGGAATTCGGAACGGGAGAAATAGTTCCCGTGGATGACTTTGTAGAAAAACCAATTTCACCGGATCTGCTTATCGAAAAGGTTGAAAAGTTATTACGTTTACACAAAGTGGAGGAGTAGCAAAATGCTGTTAGAAGAAAAAAATTCTCTTTCTGAAGAGATAGAAAAGTATGTAAATGAATACGGGAATAACAGAGCTGCATTAATGCCAATCCTTCAGGCAGTTCAACGGAATCATAATTATGTCAGTGATTTTGCACAGCAGGAAGTTGCACGGATGCTCGACATTCATCCTGTTGAAGTTTACAGCGTCATTTCATTTTATTCTTTTCTCCATTCAAAACCGCGCGGTAGAAACATTGTTCGTTTATGCCGGACAATTGCATGCGATATGGTTGGAAAAGATGCGGTTGAAAAAGCAGTTACGCGCGAGCTTGGAATCGGTTTTGGTGAGACAACAAAAGACGGAAAGATAACTTTGGAATTTACAAATTGTCTTGGTATGTGCGACCAGGGACCGGCGATGATAGTTAACGAAAGAGTTTTTGTTAAGCTCGATCCCGAAAAAGCGATAAATATTTTGAATGAAATCAAGTAAGGAATTAAAATGGAAGTTATGACTGAAAAAAAGATAGAAAGAAAAGGTCCGGTGCTCTTTTCTCCTTACAAAAGAGGTGAGGGGATAAAAGCCGCATTAAAATTAAAAAGAAATGATATTCTGTTTGAAGTAAAAGAAGCCGGGTTGAAAGGAAGAGGCGGTGCAGGTTTCCCTACGTCTGCTAAGTGGATGTTAACCGCTGCCGCAAAGTCCGATAAAAAATATATTGTGTGTAATGCCGATGAAGGCGAGCCGGGTACATTTAAAGACCGTGTGCTTTTACTGGAATATCCCGAACTGGTTTTCGAAGGCATGGTAATCGCCGGTTATACGGTCGGTTCAGATCAGGGAATAGTTTACCTGAGAGGTGAATACGAATATATGCTTTCATCGCTGGAAGATTATCTTAAAGAAATGAAAAAGGATAATCTGCTTGGCGATAAAATTTTAGGAACGGATTTCAACTTTAATATAAATATTCATCTCGGTTCCGGGGCGTATGTTTGTGGAGAAGAAACAGCTTTGATAGAATCACTTGAAGGACACCGGGGTGAACCGAGAAATAGACCACCGTATCCTGTTAATACGGGATTTATGGGCTGTCCAACTGTTGTAAACAACGTTGAAACTCTTTCATCAGTTCCACATATAATTACAAAAAGCGGCGAATGGTTTAAGAAACATGGAACCGATAAATCTACGGGATCAAAATTGTTTTCTGTTTCCGGCGATTGCAATAAACCCGGTGTTTATGAATTACCCTGGGGAACAACAATTAAAGAGCTGTTAAAGTTGGTTGAAGCTAAAGATACCAAAGCAGTTCAGGTCGGTGGTGCTTCGGGCGTTTGCGTTCCCGTAAATCAGTTCGATAGAAAACTTGGTTTTGAAGATTTAGCCACCGGTGGCTCAATTATGATCTTCAACAAAAAAAGGGATATGCTGAAAGTCCTGAAAAACTTTATGGAATTCTTTGTTGAAGAATCCTGCGGACAATGTACTCCCTGCAGGATAGGAAATGTTAAATTACTGGAAGGAACTGAAATGATAGAAAAGGGGACACACACATTCAAATACATTAACACATTGAAAGAACTTGGAAAAACTATGCAGGTAGCATCAAAATGCGGATTGGGTCAATCGAGTCCAAACTCGTTTATCTCTATCCTCGATAACTTTAAAGAAGAAATATTCAGTTCAGGACGAAACGGAGGAGATAAGAAATGAAAAAAGATGAATTAAGAACCCCCGTAAGCCAGCGTCCTCACGTTATAGAATCAACTCATGTTGAAAAAGGAATTGGTGAAAACGTCTCGGTATTTATTAATGATAAAAAAATTACAGTTCCATTTGGCACCTCTATTCTGGATGCATGCAGAGAAAACCAGATTCATGTTCCAACGCTTTGTCATCATCCTGATCTTTGTATTGCCGGAACGTGCAGAATTTGTGTTGTTGAAGTTGAAGGGATGAGAACTTTGCAGACATCATGTTCGTTCCCGATTACTGCACCGATAAAAATTCATACATCTACACCGATGGTTAGAAAAGCAAGGAGACACATTGTCGATCTTCTTTTAAGTGAACATTACGGTGAATGTTATACCTGCGTAAGAAATAACAACTGCGAACTCCAATCATTGGCAAAGGAATATGGAGTAGATGAGTACATGTTTGGACATGTAACAGAGTCGCGTTACAAAGTCGATAAATCTTCATACTCTGTTGTACGTGATATGGATAAATGTATTCTTTGCAAACGCTGTGTAAGAACCTGCATCGATCTCCAGGAAGTTGGTGTGCTTGAAGCAATAGACAGGGGATACGAAACACACATAAGTACGTTTATGGAAAAACCGTTAGCTGATGTAATTTGCATTAACTGCGGACAATGTATAAACAGGTGTCCTACCGGAGCGCTAAAAGCAAATGACCCATCTGATGAAATTTGGGAAGCAATTGATGATCCTACAAAACATGTTGTTATGCAGACTGCACCATCTCCACGTGCAGCAATCGGTGAGATGTTCGGACAGGAACCGGGCAAATCATTTACAGGTGAAATGAATACAGCATTAAGAAGAATAGGATTTGATAAAGTTTTCGATACGAACTTTACTGCAGACTTAACGATAATGGAAGAAGGTACCGAGCTTATAAAAAGACTTTACAGTGCTCTTGTTAAAAAAGATAAATCCGTTGCACTTCCCCAGTTTACTTCCTGTTCCCCGGGCTGGGTAAAATACCTCGAACATTTTTATCCCGATTATATTCCGAATTTGAGCAGTGCAAAATCGCCGCAGCAGATGTTCGGTGCGTTAATAAAAACATTTTATGCTCAGGAAGAAGGAATAGATCCGAAAGATATCGTTTGTGTTGCACTGATGCCTTGTGCTGCGAAGAAATTCGAGTGCAACAGACCCGAAATGAATTCATCTGGATTCAAAGATGTTGATTATGGTTTAACTACCCGCGAGATGGGAAAGATGATTATGGAAGCCGGAATTCTTTTACCGGAAATGCCTCAATCACATTTCGATAATCCTTTCGGTGATGCATCCGGTGCAGGATTAATTTTCGGTGCAACCGGCGGTGTAATGGAAGCTGCTTTAAGAACTGTTCTTGAATTAGTAACAGGCGAGAAAGTTGAAAACTTTTTTGATCGCGCTAACATAACACCTGTAAGAGGATTTGAAGGAATAAAGTATGCAGAAGTTCCTGTTACAAAAGTCGGTCCGGTTCCGGAAATACTTAAAAATTTAATTCCGAACTGGGATTGGCTTAAAGATGCAACACTTAAAGTTGCAGTAGTTCATGGAACAGCTAATGCTAAAAAAGTTATGGAAGACATAAAAGCCGGCGGTAAATTCAGCGAATGTCACTTTATAGAATTTATGGCTTGCCCTGGCGGATGTCTCGGCGGCGGCGGTCAACCGATTCCTACTACTGAAGAGATAAGAAAAAAACGTGCACAGGCAATTTATTCAGAAGATGAGTCGCTTCCGGTTAGAAAATCGCATGAGAATGAACATGTTGTTTCCCTTTATGATAAATTTCTAACTGACGGACCCTGTGGAGAAATTTCACATAAATTGTTGCATACTCATTATATTAAGAGAGGTAAATTTATAGTGTGAGACTGATCAGACCGGAAATGAGTAACGAAGCTGTTTTTTATTTGAGACAGTAATAGGATTTTCTTCTATGAAGAATTTAGTACCGGAATGGGCGGGGGAGTATAAAGAATTTTGGGCATCCATACGTAAACGTAATCTTTGGCTCATTGAGTTAAGATACGGTGTTGTTGTGATGCTCGTTTTCTGCCTGATAATTTCAAAATACATATTTAAGGTTGATTACAGCGATACGCAATTTATTGCCATTTCAGTAATTACAATTTGTATTTTTGTTTATAATTCAATACTTCATAAGGTTAGAAAATTCCTAAAATGCAATCCACACGGCTTTAATCCTCTTTACTTTTCTCTTATCCAGATGATTCTTGATTTGATTGCTTTACTTTTACTGGTTTACTTTACCGGAAGCATCGAATCACCACTTTACATGTTGTTTGTTTTTCACACGATTATAGGGAGTCTCGTTCTTCCAAGCATTGTTGTTTATGTGGTTGCCGGCAGTTTTGTGATGCTCTTCATAGCAATGCTCACACTCGAACATTTTAATGTAATTCCTCATCACCAGGTGATCGGTTTAATGCAAATACCACTTTATGATAATATACATTTTGTTGTGGTCTTTCTGTTAACGTTTACCTTCATGATTTTTGTTAGTGTTTATCTTACAAGTAAGATCGTAGGACAACTTTATGATCTTGAAAAGAATCTTTATGATTCAATCAAAAAAATAAATGCAGCTGAAAAGGAAAAACAAAAATATATAATGGGAATAGTGCACGAAATAAAAGCACCGATTGCTGCAGTGGCATCTTATCTTGATATAGTTTTACAAAAATTCCTTGGACCTATTGATGAAACTGTAGAAGATAAACTCAGGAGAGCAAAGTATCGTACGGATGAGGGAATTCAATTAATAAATGATGTACTGAATGTTTCCAAGCTTACGTTGTACGATCAGTTTGATGAAGAAGAATTGGATCTGGAAGAACTCATTTCAAGTGTTATAAAAAGACTGAATCCGGTTGCAACGTCACATCTTATTGAGTTATCATTTGAAGATAAACGTGGGGAGAAAAAAAAGATTACCGGCGATAAATTTCTACTAGACATTGCGTTCTCCAATCTAATAGGTAATGCAATTAAATATGGAACAGACGGCGGTAAAGTTGAGGTGGTACTTAATACTGAAGATCACAACCAGGTTATTACTGTTGCTGATGATGGTGTAGGTATTCCTGCAAACGAGCTTCCGAAAATATTTAATGATTTTTACAGAGCTTCTAATGTTAAGAAAATCTCTTCCGATGGATCGGGCTTGGGATTATCGGTTGTAAAGAAAGTCGTTGAAAGACATGGTGGACATGTAAAAGTTGAAAGCCCTTCAAAGTTAGGTAGAATGAAAAATCCCGGTACCTGTTTTACTATAATACTACCAATTAATCATCCTAAAGAAACGGAATAATTAATTCGACTAAATAGTCGAAGCATAGCCCTTTTGGTCGAATAAATTTTTTTAGAAAAAATTAATATTGAAATTGAGCCTCCAATCCAAACAATTTAAATGGCATTTTAATTGGCAATTAATTTTTGCGAAAGGAGCAATAATGAAAAAGATCGTTTTAACATTATTTATAATGACCGTTATTTGCGGTGTTAACATCTTTGCGCAAAGTGATAGTACAAAAGCAAAGAGCAAAGAATTAAAGCAGAAAAGAAACACCGAACAAATAATGAAGACATTTGAAAAACCGGGAAGGAAAAAAGATCAGTTTATAGACAAAGACGGAGACGGGATCAGTGATAACCGCGCTGAGGGTATGAGCTTTCAAAAAATGAGAAAGAGAAAATATCATGGTGGCGAAGGTCATGAAGGTGGAAGCGGAGGAAGAGGTCAGAGCGGAAATGGAGGTTCCGGTGGTGGTGGAAAATAAGTATCTCTGGGTGAAGCTGAACTTTGTTCAGCTAATTACGTTCTGTTCTGTATTTTTATTCAACCAATCATATTCTCAGTTTGGTTTTTATACGGATGTAAGTAGTTATTACGATGATAATATATTCAATAATTATTTAGCCGAATCCGATTTCATTCATAGCTTTTCTTTAGGAACAGAATTCGATGTGGAAAGCGAAACGAATAATCTGAATTTGTACTATGACGGAAACTTTACCTTCTACAATGAATACAGCTCTAAATCATCAGGATTACATAAAGCAGGTGTCGTAAACACATATTTTGTTAATGATGAAAATCCAATGAATATTGGTATTAACTATAACCTGAAAAAATATGGTGATGACTTTGATATCTATGACTGGAATTCATTTTCTGTATATGCAAACTACCGGCATTATACCGGTGAAAATGATTTTATCTTAGCCGGTTATATCTTTAACAGAATTAAATACCAGAATCTGGATATATTTTCTTTCAATGAACATAAAGGCCTGATAAAATTTCAACTTGCTTTCAAAACAAGAACGACTCTTCTGCTTAGCGGTGAGGCAGGTTATAAAGATTATATTCAACAATTTGATCAATCCGGTTTTACGAATAGTATCTGGCAGATCAGCTCTTTCCTGAGAATTGCCCAGGCACTTGGAGATAACACGGGAATGAGTGTGTTTGCTGGAGCGAGCAAAAATTTTAAAGAAGGTACAAGATATCTGAGCAGTAATGATTATTACTATTTTGAAGAAGAATTACTCAACGATCAGTATTCAAGTGATGGATTTGAAGGAGGCATGAAAATCACACAGCTGGTTTCACCGGTTGTTATATTAAGCGGTTATGCAAATTTCACCCAAAGAAATTATACAAACCTTCCTGCTGCTGATCTTGAAGGAAATCCACTAAATGATTTCAGAACGGATAATCGTTTAAGTTACGGAGTTAAACTGGAAGTTAGTATGGGTTTTATATTAACAGGATTGTTCGGAAATGTTAGCTGGAATAATATTCACAATAACTCAAATGATCCTTTTTACGATTATAACAATCAGATTTTTGCGGCAGGATTGGAGTTCGGTCTTTAAAGAAAATTTTACACTGTTAGGAAATATCCCTAAAAACACGAGAATAATATAAACCGGAGGGTGCAGTCCGCTGTGATGGATTAGATTGCGATATTAATTAGAAAATAAAACCCGTACCAAATGTTACTTCTTAACAATAAATTATTCCTCAGATACTTCGAGGTCTATACTTTTTACAGCAACACCTTTGAGTAAAGATAATTTTCTTGTGAGTTCTTTTTTCTCTTCGTCTTTCCCTACAAGTTCAAGGATTAGTAAACCTTCTTCGGAACAGTTTTCCATAACACCATCGTGGAGGCCGAGTCTTGTTTTAATAATGCAACCCCACCCGGTTAGAATTTTTTGAACATTAACCGCAGCATCTTTTCTTTTGCTTATGAGAACCGTAAGTATAGTTTTCATTGTTTCACCCTGTTTTGTTTATTTCGTGATGTTATATTTTTTCATTTTATAACGTAAATTTCTCTCAGTTAAGCCCAGCAATTCCCCTGCTTTTGTTTGATTACCGTTAGTTTGCCTTAAAGCATCATAAATTAATTTTTTCTCCAGTTCTTCAACCTGTTCTGTTAATGTGCCCGCTTCCCCTTTACGGATTTCCGATTCTTGGGATAATCCTTTTACACCTAAAGATAAGTCGGATTCTAAAATTGTCTGTCCTCTCATTAACACAACTGATCTCTCAATGATATTCTCTAGCTCTCTTACGTTACCCGGATAATTATATTTCAATAATTTATCAATAGCTTCTTTTGAGATTCCAATATTCTGTTTATCATTTTCCTCAGAATATTTCCCAATAAAGAAATCGATCAGCGGAAGAATGTCTTCTCTACGCTCCCGTAAAGGAGGGATATTTATTTTAACAACGTTGAGTCTGTAATAAAGATCTTCTCTAAAAGTACCCTCCTGAATTTTCTTTTCCAGATCCTGGTTTGTTGCAGCGAGAACTCTTACATTAATCGAAATGGTTTCCGAACCGCCTACTCTTTCAATCGTATTTTCCTGAAGTGTTCGAAGCAATTTAACCTGTGTTCCGGAAGTCATATCACCAATTTCATCAAGGAAAATTGTTCCACCTTGTGCTATTTCAAATCTTCCTTTTTTAAGTTTATCTGCCCCGGTAAAAGCTCCTTTTTCATGACCGAACAACTCACTTTCAAGAAGATTTTCCGAAAGTGCCGGAATGTTTACAACGATAAACGGTTCATCTTTTCTCGGACTTACAAAATGAATCGCTTTTGCGAGAACCTCTTTTCCTGTTCCGTTTTCTCCTGTGATAAGAACAGTAGCTTTACTTTGTGAAGCTCTGGAGGCAACACTTAAAACCTCATCCATCTTTGTTGATTGGGAAATGATGGACGAAAGTTTGTGCTTTTCTACCAGTTGTTCTTTTAACAATTTATTTTCGGCTTTGAGATTTTTATGCTCGATTATTTTCTCAATGAGCAGATCAAGTTCATCGAGATTTACAGGTTTTGAAATGTAATCGAACGCGCCTTGTTTCATAGCATCGACCGCGGTCTCAACTGTTCCGTATGCGGTTATGATTACAAAATTTATTTCAGGATTGATCTTCTTTACTCGTGGGAGTAATTCAAGTCCTGTCATCTCCGGCATTTTGTAATCGGATAAAATTATATCCACCGAGTTTTCATTAACAATCTTTATAGCCTCACTACCCGATGCGGCTGCAAAAACAGTAAAGCCTTTTTTCTTGAGATAACCGTAAAGAATATCTCTTTGCGATTGTTCGTCATCTGTTATTAAAATGCTGTAGTCTTTCATTGTATCGGTAAAATTATTTTGAATGTTGTTCCCAGGTTTGAACTTGTGAATTCAATCGAACCTTTATGTTGTGAAATTATTTTTTGGGAGATGCTTAAACCAAGTCCATTACCGTCTGTTTTTGAAGTAAAGTATAGATCGAAAATCTTGCTTTGGTTTTCCACCGGAATTCCTGATCCATTATCCGAAACAGAGATAACAATATTATTATACTCTCTAAAATAATTGATCTCAACTTTTCCGCTAGCTTTAACCGCATCAAACGCGTTTTGTATTACATTCAGCAGTGTTTGTTTTATTAATTCGGGATCAATGTTTGCTATTGATTTTTCATCGCCGTTAAC
>JAJDNK010000007.1 GCA_022340715.1 bacterium BMS3Abin03
TATTGAATTTGAAGACATAAAGGTTTTAGATATCTATGCCGGATCAGGTTCACTTGGTCTGGAATGTTTAAGTCGTGGCGCAAATGAAATTCACTTTATTGAAAAGAACTATCCAATCTACAGAAACCTTATTAAAAACATTGAATCGCTGGCTGTGAAAGAACAGTGCTCGGTATTTAAAATGACTGCAAATGCATTCACAAAAAAAGTTCCAAAAGCAAAATATGATCTTATAATTGCTGATCCCCCATTCTTTAAAGATGACATTTATTCAGTAGTTGAAAATATTCTAACTAATGGTTTACTAAAGCAAGATGCATTTATAATAATTGAAAGATCTGTACAAACAAAAGAAAAAGATGTTCAATATTTTAATACTGAACCATTTAAAATTATCGGGGACACCTGTCTCTATAAAATATTAGAAAATAGGCTTTAATAAATTTTATTCTTCTCATAGAATTTATATATTTCGTCCAACACACAATAACAACTACATAAAATGCAAAAAGTAATATATCCCGGCACATTCGATCCTGTAACCAACGGCCATATAGATGTAATAAGGAGAGCGTCTGAACTATTTTCCGAAGTGGTTGTAACTGTTGCAGTTAATCCCGGCAAGGCACCTCTTTTCACCACCAAAGAACGTGTTGAAATGTTAAAAGAAAGCCTGAAAGGTTTTGAGAATGTTAATATTGACTCATTCGATGGATTAGTTGTGGATCATGCAAAACAAGTAGGAGCAACAGGAATTATACGGGGACTCAGAGCTATAAGTGATTTTGAATATGAATTCCAGATGGCTTTGATGAACAGGAAACTTGCCGGAGATATAACAACTATCTTCTTAATGCCGCATGAAAAGTACACATATCTGAACTCAACAATTGTAAGAAACCTCGCCAGTTTACATAGTGACGTAAGCGATTTTGTTCCACCAGTTGTGCAAAACGCTTTAAAGAAAAAGTTTGTATAATTTTTCGCTAAATAGGATTATTATTCTAAAATAAAAGTTTAATCCTTGCTTATCTTCCCTTGTACAAATAATTTACAACGGTAAGTATATTTTTAAAAGATTAGTGCAGGAACACGATTAATTTTATCCCGAATTGTCAGGCTATCGCATTATTGACATTTCGTTTTTTCATTTCATTATAATTAGACTTAATAAGGAGTGAGGTCTGATGGACATTTTAATTATTACTGTAATTGTCATCCTGGTTTTACTGATAATAACAGAGTACAGGATAAAAAAACTGGGACAAATAATACTTTATGAATCAAACGGATTGGTTAAATACAGGAAGTCCAGATTTTACCCTAAACATTTTAGTTTGATTATTCCAAATACTACTTATACTCTAACCTCAACGCTTGAACCGGAAGCAAAAGGAAAGATCGCCCTTAATGTAAAATTTTCTGTTACAGTTACGCCTTCAATTAATAACATTTCTCAACTGATAAAAATCGGTGGCTGGGGAAAAGATGCATTGATCGACGCAGCAAAAGAATTAGATGTGATTTTGCAAGGAAAAATAAAAGAATATACAGAAAATTATGAAGTTGAAGAGATTAAATCCGAAAGTATAGCAAATTCCTTACGTGAAAAGCTGAGTAATATTAATTCACAGCTTGGTCTGGAGATTATTTCTTTAACAATTCAGTCAGTTGAACCTGCTGATAAAAAAATAGCCGATGCAATCCGGCAAAAAGAAGCATCCAGGATTCTGGAAGAAACTGAAAAGAATAATCAGCAGGTAAGAATTCAAACGGCTCAGATTAAACTTAAAGCAGATGAAGAAATTCTGAACTACGAACACGAACTTGAAATGAAGAGACTCCACTTGAAAGAGATTGAAGAAGAAAAAGATGCTGAGCTGGCTCTAAAAAAACTGAATGAACAGGTGAAGCGGGATAAAATAAAGCTTGATATCGATAAAGAAGAGATGGGCATTTTTAAAAATAATCCCGAACTACTATTGTTAACTCCGCAGGTTGCCAGACTTGCAGAGGCAAGCCAGAATTTAAAAAATGCAAAAACGGTCGTTTCACTCGGTGATATCGAGAACGGATCGCAGCTTGTAAAAATCCTGAAAAATTTCCTGGATGGTTTGCTCAACCAGACAACTAATAAAAAGTAAGATGTATTCAAACTGAGCTTACTCTCAATTGATTGAGGTATATAAAATCAATCTTATTCTGTTATAACGATGCATATCTTTTAAGAACAATAGTTTGGTACAAAAAAATAACATAGAAAAATTATTTACTCTTAATTCAATTAAGCCCGGAAAAGTTTCCGAAATCAGTGAGGCAACTGCTGCTTCATCTGTTCCATCACAGGAAAGAGTTAACTTTCATATCGGGCATCCGATTCAAAGTGAAAATCTTGTACGATATTATCTTCGATTGGTTTTTAATGCATATACTACCGAAAACGATGAGGAAAATTTTAATATCGATTCGATCAAAAACGAATTTGATTGGGATGAAAATATTGGAAGAATTGATTTTCTATATAACCTTATTAAGATAAGCGCCCCATATTCACCACGTGGCGGCTACCTTATAAGCAAACCTATTCAGCTAGTAAAGAAATTTCATCAGTGGCTGGAAAGCGATCAGGAAGAGCCTCTTACTTACGATCTTGGTGAGAAATCCGGCAATCGGGAAATAATAATCTCTAGCGGTGGGATCGATGAAGCTTTAAGAATTTTATTTCACACACTTAATTCTTACTTATTCAGTTTGCCGGCGAATATATTTCTTCTGAATAAAGGGATCCCGGCATTCACAAAAGATTTCAAATCTCTCTTTTTTGAAAAGCTTCCGGAAAAAGAAACTGAGGCACTTACTTCAATTCAGCAAAAACTTAGAGATAACCACGATAAGCCAAATTATTTAGTAATTGGAAGCTTGATTTCCGAAGAAGCAAGAAGAACCTTAAGATCACTTGCCAACAAATTTCCCTTATTCTTCATAGAAGCAAACGATGCACCTAATCATTTATCGCTTGCACGTGAAGCAAAGCTAAAAAATTTCGTCTTAAGGATTTTAACGCCAGGCTTCATATCGTCAAAGCTTAAAAATTCCTCAGTGGTTTTTCTAGCAGGCAAAGCAAATTTATTAAAAATATATGAGTCTGTTCATTTTCAATTGAAAGGAACACCAAGTGCTTCGGAAATAGAACTGCTGCAATACCTGATAGAAAACAAAAATGAAATAAAATCTTTTCAGCAAAATTCTTCGAGACAGGAAGAAGAGTTAATAGAAACAGACAATTATTCTTCTTTCGCTTCGGAAATGATTCTGGAAAGTACAAATGTTGTTAACAGGATTACTAATAGAGTAGAACAAAAAGTTGATAAAATAATTTCCAAAACAGAAAGTTTTGTAAACAAGAAAAATTTTATCAATAATAAAAATTTTCCTTTGCCTGATTATCTTTCAGGTAAAAGTACAAATTACATTCTCGATGATTTCTTCGAAAATCTTGATAATGAAAGCTGGTACACAGAGACGATAAAAAGTTTTATCTCAGTTTTTGCCAAAGAGCACCCGGAATATGAATCCAAAGATTTATTACTTGTTAACGGTTCTTCACGAACGGCTTTGGGATTACTGGGTTTTCATTGTGGAATTGAAGAAGTAATTACATGTGATTACAGCTGGACTTACGAACACTGTTTCCCCAAATCTACTTTTATTCCCGTTACTGTCGATTTTGAACTCGACGTGGACAATATCTGTAATACTGCAGATATAAAATTAAAACAATATCAAAATTCCGGAATGAAGGTTACCATTATCCTAAATAATCCTCACAACGCAAGCGGAAAGATATTTAGAAAAGAAGATCTAACAAGTTTATTAATCAGAACTTTAAACAAAGATATTTATGTTATTGATGACCTCGCATATCAAAATGTTCTTCCGACAGATTCATTGAACGGACCTCAAACCATAAAACAAATTGGATTGGAGTTAGTTAAAGACGGGAAAATTTATAAAGACCAGTTAAAAAAAATAATAAGCATACATTCTCTTTCTAAAACTGATAGCTACGCCGGGGCGAGAATAGCAATTGTTGAAATTTCAGAAAAGCAGCTACACAAAAGATTTGATAAACTAAATTCCCTAATTAAACCAAACATTGCTGCAATTCTTCTTGCATATCTTTTCTACAGGAATAATACAGAAAGAATAAAACGCTTTTGGCTTTTAAGAAACAGAATTTTTAATTCTAAGATGCAGGCAATTGAAAGTGCGGCTTCCGAACTTCCCGACAATCGTAATCCCTTTGATATCCAGGTTCACAGGCCACAAGGAAGTATGTATCCCAGGATGGTTATAAATAAGCTGCCAAATGGCTTATCACTCGATTGGCTCTCTACAAGCTTAGCAGCTCAGGGAATCGGTTTGGTTCCTTTATCTTCATTCGCCAGAACTTCAAAAGGATTTGAACTTGGTAGAAAATCATTCAGGCTAACACTCGGTGGTTCCGATTCCCCTGAATCACTTTTGAGAAAAACAAGAAGGGTTCTTATCGATCTTAACCGGATAATCGCCGAAGAACAATCTAAGTATAACAAACATTTTTTCCCTGTTCGTTCTTATCGTCAGAGAAGTAACTTTTACCTGGAGAATGCAGATAAGCTTTGGCAAAATCTTTTGGAAAATATTCAAATTGAATGCAAAAAAATTTCTTATAAGCAGATTAAAGATTTTCTGAATGAAAATAATGAGAAATTAATTTCTGATAGATTCTTTGAAAAACATCTGCCTTTAAGGCTAAACACCTTTTCTGAAATCTTTAAAGAAAAAATTGGGATGTCGCTTGATTTTCTTTCGCACATTAATTCAAGCGGAAGTTCAGTATTGCAATCCCGGCTTGAGAATGAATTTTACAAAGACAATCTTCAGAGAAGAAAAGTAGCGTTCAGGAAAAGAACGTTCGACAGGACAGTTCATCCGACACAGGTTTATGCAATTGATACGGATATTCTTTTTAATTCAGCTTATGAAAAAATACTTACACATGAAGTTCCGGGTGAGCACCTTGTTCAGCGAATTAGTGAATGCTTGATTAATGAATATTTGGGTAAGAACGTTGCCATTAATTCTGTAATGGAGGGAGAAGAACTTGTTTGTGATTTGAAAACAATAATAAGTGCAGAGAATTTTGCATCACTTTATTCATATGAAAGTAACTATGAACTTCTTTCCTTCTGGGGAGACTGGGACGGAAGCAACAGACCTTCAGGACAGGGACACAGGCTTGTAGCTGCTGCTTTAATTGAAAATGTTAACCAGCTTGCTAACATTTTAAAAACCCTTCTTTCGATTGAAAGCAATCTTTCCATTGATCCAGAAATTCTCACGGAAATCGGTTTGCTACAGCACAACAATGACAATTTTTGGAAACTTCTTAACCATATAACTGCGCTTACAAATCAGCTTGAAAAAAGATATAAGAGTGTTTTACCCTTCATGATCGAACCTAATTTTGTAAGAAGAATTGGAATGAAGCTGCATTTGGCTCAAGACCCGTTAATAAAATTATGGCAGCATAACGACCGGCTAGAACAAAAAATGATTGAGATGCGTCTTGAACGACGAAAAAAGCTTGAGTATTATTTTCGATTAAATAAAGAACTTAGAAAAACCTTGCATGGTTTAATTCCTGTGATTCTCAGAAATTTTTCTAATCCGAAACTGATGCTCCAGGCAGGGTTTTATAGAGATATTCTTAAAAGATTTATTCTCACTCCGCGAATTCATCAAAAGCTAATTACTGCAAAAGATCAGTTTGCGATCAATACAACTGTTCATAATATTTTTGAAATCAACGAGCTATCAGGTAAGTATGGAAATCCAGGAATGGTGCTCGGTCTTCAGGTTAGTATGTCTACAGATGCAGATGCTTTAATTTTATTGGATAAAAAATTCAACTCTGAAAGAGAAAGTGTACTAAAAAATAATCCTGATGAAGTTCCAAAGGTCTGGTCGATTCCACTATTTGAAGATCTGGAAACTGTTGAAGGTATTGATCCTTACTTAAACAAGATATGGGAATACGCAATTCAAAGTAGAAGTATTGACCAGGAACCTAAAGAACGTTTCTCCGAAATTTTATGTGAGATTTTTATTGCTGGCTCAGATCTTAGTCAGCAAGTCGGACAAACAGCATCATGGTTGTTATATAATTCGGCTAAGCATAAAACAATTAAATGGTTAGCGATGAAGGGATTGGTTCCCGATGTCCGGCTTAAGCTCGGAAGCGGTGAGCCTATGCAGCGGCAAGGTGGTTACTATGCCCAATTTTCAGGGAAACCTGCATTCATAAAAAATGAAGTTAACGATAGTTTGTTTGCTGGTTATCTGAGAGAATCAACAATTAAAAGCACTGAGTTTGCTGTTAGTCCACTTCATGGTGTTTTCGCCGGAGGCGATCTCCGAACATTGCAAAGCGCTATCTCGGAACAGGTCAGACAATTAAAAGCCTCTGAGCGTTCACAGTTATTTTATCATCTCAGGAAAACACAAAACTTTTATCATTCGGAATTGATCAGGGCTTCCGAGCCATTTGTTAACACTCGTTTAGCATTTGAATCGAAAGGTTTAAAAGAGCTGGAAAGACTAACGCTTGGTAAGAACGATGAAATATTTAATGAATTTGCAGAGCTTACGAGTAAAAATTTCCAACAAATTTCTTACGGAAGTGAAGACGATACGGTAGGCATTCACATAATTTCTTATTTCCTTTCCAGGGCAATGCCGATCTTAAGAGACAGACCTGTTGAAAGAGCAT
>JAJDNK010000053.1 GCA_022340715.1 bacterium BMS3Abin03
TTGTGAGATAGTAGAGCTTTGTGAATTGGTGCAACCTTCATAAAATTTGGTCGCGCACCTACAACAGAAATGATTTTTTTCAATCGATCAGGATAATATTTATTATGTAATAATTTTACTAATAAAAATTAAATGAAATACTGCAACAATAAAAGTAAGTAAAGAATTGTTAAGATAACCAGACACAATCGGTAGTCGCAATCTTCGAGTTGTGAAGTGAATGAGGGACCATATCATATTTCTTAAATTGTCCCCTCGATTTGCGATACTATATATTTATGAAAATTTAGGTACTAGTTAATTCCCGTATCTCGATCTATGATCCCTTGCTTCGCTTAATGATCTAAAATACCCGATTCGAACTCTGTACCATGTGCCCTGAAGACCTGGAACATTATTGGCTTCCACAATAAAAGCATTTTCGCCTTTTCCTTTTAAGCGGTTGACTTCAGCCTGAGCTTTATCATACGAACGCCATGAAGAAACCTGGTAACAATAAAGTTTTCCATCGGTGAAGATCATATTACCTACGTTTCTTTCCGCATAAGAATTGTATTCCTCAGAATTAACATTTGTATTTTGACGTCCCGTAGTTGTCTGCTCAACTCCACCGGAAATATCTATCATTTCAATTGATACTCTTCGGTTAAGTGATCTGCCGGCTTCGGTTCTGTTATCGGCAATCGGGTAATCCGGACCATAACCGATTACTTCCAGACGGGAAGCATCAATACCTCTTGAAATCAGGTAATCTGCTACAGATGCAGCACGCTGTTCTGAGAGTCTCATATTAGTTTGATAAGACCCGGTATTATCAGTATGACCTTCGATACGCCATTTCGTTTGAGGAAATTTCTTTAATACTTCAACTAACTTATCAAGTCTTTGTACAGCTCCCGCTAATAAATCGGATTTTCCAACCCTGAAATTAACTTCACCGGTAAGAACCATATTTGTTATTTCAGGTAACTGTTTTTCTTGTGACTTGGGCGGGCAGCCAAATTTATCTACTTCAGTTCCCGGTGCCGTACCCGGACAGTTATCCATATAATCGGGAACACCATCATTATCCTGGTCTAAAGGACATCCGTTATTATCAACTGAAATGTTTGGAGGTGTATTACTGCACTTATCAAGATAATCAGGAACACCATCTTCATCCGAATCCAGGGGACAACCTGAATTATCAACCATAACATTAAATTCTGTTTGCGGGCATTTGTCGAGATAATCCGGTACACCATCTCGGTCTGTATCAACAGGGCACCCGAATTCATCTACACGGACTCCTTGTGGAGTTTCAGGGCAGGCATCATATTCATCACTTATTCCATCTTTATCAGCATCGGTTTCACCACTGAAGTAAAAGCTTAGTCCCGTTTGAAATGTAAAGAAAATATCGTTATTTTCTCCAGCACGAACATCATCAAGGTTATCAGAAAATACAACATCTGCACCACCATTGAAGTTCAAACTCAATTCCGGCTGAAGTAAGAATCTTATCCCAAGCTCTCCTTGTATTAAAAATTCCTGTCTTGCATAAGTAGATACGGAGTTCAAAGGTAACCTGTTTCCCCTTACATCTTTCGGATCAAAATGAAGGTATCCTACTCCTGCATATATATAAGGAAATATACCCTCCTCCACATTAAATGCAGCATCCAATCCACCGCCGAAAAAATAAATTGGAGTTCTGAATTTATTAAAATTAGAAACTGCAACACCACCGGATCCCGTTAGTCTTCCTATTCCTGCACTACCTCTTATACCAAATATTACTGGATTGGGGGTAGAAAAGTAATATTCAAATGTAGTACGTGCCAAATAATCTATTCCTGCATCCTTGTAATCTGATAATGTATACGTTGCCCCGCCTTCAAAACTCAATGCCCATTTATCCGACAAAGGATTATTTTCATTGAAACCGGCAACCTGAGCCAAAGATGTGAAGGAAAAAATTAATAACAGAAATAAAGAAACAATACAGGTTTTCATCATATTACCCCGGCGAAGTGATTCGGATAAGAATTAATAACATTACGTAGGAGTAGCATTTTTCTCATATATACAAAAAAATGGATATTACTAGTATTCTTAAGATATTCAATAAAAATATAAGAAAAAAGAGTTTTGCAAAAAAATCTTACATTCCATAGGAGAGTGATAATGAGAAAGTATTCTTTTTGCCAAGAATATTTACAGGTGTACGTAAAGGATCTTCATCGGAAATGTCTGAAGAACGGTATTTTGCTAGTAATAACAAATCGTGCATATATTCATATATACAGCTTATCCCAATATACTTATCTGATCTGAGAGGAGCGTAGAGAAACGATTTGTTGAATTCATCTGTCCCTCCATAAGCATAGTAAATATCATCGAGTCCGCCTTTTCTTAATCCTTCAAAATATAATTCGAATCGTAAACCTCTGACAGGCTGGTAATTGAATTGAATCTTCACCTGGTCTGCATTTTGTCCGATCCAGTGTCCTAAGGTATAATTATAATGTTTATATGTAGTCGATTCATATTTATGCTCATAAACCCAGGGATTGATCCTTGTATATTCAACTGTCAGATCAAGATTGTTGACAACTAAGTTGACTTTTTTAGCACCTAATGTATAACCTACCCAGGTATTCTTAAAATTATTTTCGAGTACATTTCTTATTTCAGTAACATCGATGAATAACGTTCCGTAAAATTGAAATTCTTTTGGATGCTTAACAGATACATCTAAATATAAAGTACCATTTCCATCATTTACACTTGCTCTGCCGGTATTATGATCGAGCCATTTAAAAAACAAAAACGGGATGAACATTTCAGGTCTGAGTTTTCCGCTGTATATAAAAGAATTTCCCAATGAAATATCCAGGCCTGTAACAGGTGTAAACGTTAATAAATTTGCCGCTAAATATTTATTGATATATGCTTCCTTGACAATTGGTTGTATACTACCGGTGTGTTCATAATGAATTGTAGATGAATCGATTACCAGTGAATTAAGCCAGCCGTGTACATAGTAAAATCTTAACCATTTCACAGGTTTGAGATGAAGTTCTATCCTTGGATAGTCAGGTGCTTTAGATGAAAGTATTAATTGACCGAAATTTCCATGTCCCCAGGTATAATAATCTTTTATGAGTGAAATGTTACCCCATTCCCAGTTAAAATTAATACTTCCTTTTACATCGTTGTATTCGATACCATTTGGTGCTCCTTTATAAAATGCACCGGTTTCCGGTGAGAAGGTTTTTTCTTTATCTATATTATCACCAAATTCACCTTTATCTCTTACATCAAAGCTAGCCCCGAACCAGTTTTTATATGACGCGAAGGTTGAAAATCCTATTACTCTTGTATGAGCTGATTTCCCATACAGACTCGAGATACCATAACCTGCAATAGGCGATAATTTTACAGAGAAAAGTGAATCATTATAGCTATAAAGAAACCATCGTTCGTTTTTATAATTATTCAATTCATAAGCATATTCTTTGCTGTAGAACTCTAGTTGGTCCCTTTCAACCGAATTGAGATTGTATTTATTATTTTCAATTTTCTTTAAAAGCGACGCTATGTACACTCTTGAATATGGTTTTACTTCATCGTCCAGTTTAATTATTTGCTTAATGGACATTCTTTCAAGAAAATCGTACACATTACTATATAGTGGCGTGTAAACAACCTGCGCACTGATTGTCGATATTACTGATAGAACGAAAATTGCGAATATAAATTTTTTAACCATTTACAATCATTCTAAATATTTCAGTGTTGAGATTTCTTAGTCCTGTAGGG
>JAJDNK010000088.1 GCA_022340715.1 bacterium BMS3Abin03
TAATTAATTTGTTCTTTAAAAAATTTTAGTATTGATAAGGGTGAACAAAAAATGAAAAAGTATTTTTTACTTTTCTCTAACCTTTTGCTTTTTAATATTAGCATTTATGGTTGGATATATCCCGAACACAGGGATATTACACTGCTGGCAGTACAAAATCTAAGTACTGCGTATCGAACAGCACTTGACAAACTCTGGGCTGAAGCAAGGAAAGGTTACGAATTTCGTTTAACTGAATCAGTGATTGATGCTACTCAGACAATTCAACCTCAAAAACTTGATTTTGCATCCTGGCCTGCCATTTCGGGCGACCACTCCTGTTCAGCCAGAAATATGCTCGATAATGTTCTTAACTCAGACTGGATTTTAAAGGTTGCTGATGTTGCTGCTCAATTGAAAATTGATCTTGCCAATTCTACATCCCGGCACGAACATATAAACGCTTTTCGTGATGCCGACGTAAATCTTCAGCGTGTTGATCCTGAATATGCTACCAGGGCTGGGTCGAATAACGTACACTTTTTATTAGCCCGCCAAGATCCTGATATTGAAGTAAGGGAATATTTAATTTCTTGTTTAAAAGCCGGTGCTGAATTAAATGCTTTGGGAACTTACACCTGGTATCATATCAGTGCTTTATATAAAGCATCAAAATATTTTAATGAAACGCTTTCAAATGAGGAACGTTCAGCTTTAATCCTTTCGGCACTTGCAGATGAAGCGTTTGCCTTACATTTTCTTGAAGATGCGTTTGCTTCAGGACATACTGCAGGTACATGGGGCAGTGCAGCGCAAAGGAAAGGAACACACGATTACTATAATGAAAGAGGACTTGAAATAACAACCTGGGATGGAAAAAGAAGGATTCTTACCGGTGATGCATATATGCGTCCTGAAGATGCAGAATTTGCTGCTATAGCGGTAGGAAAAAGTATAGAACAATTACTTGATGCTGCAACGGGTAAGTTATTCTTTGATTATAAGTATGGTGGCGAAATTACTGAAGCACAACCGGATAGTTTTAATGTGTGCAAAAATAATTTTATGCCTAAACGTAAAGTCGACCCAAATATTATAACTTCTTGTGCACAAATACTAGTAACGACTCCGATACCAGGACTTGCTACCGGTTTAGGAGAACTGCCAAGGTTTAGATCTGAGTTAGGATTATTCATTGGTGCAATTGCAAGTATACATGGGAGTACGGTACAAGGAGGCTTTGGTGTCGGTCAAAATAAACCAGGTGCAATTGGTGGAATTGATGCTGGATTCAGATTCGGGGTGGGCCTAGAAGGTGTCATGCACGGTGGTGGTGATGGGCTCGTATTTTTTGACTTTGGATGGAGACAGGATGGGGCTTCAACAATGAAGTTTGGTGATTCACCTTTATTGCAGGATGCCGGGCAGTTCAGTGCTGCGATCCCCGGACGTGAAGCTTTTACATTCCGATTTCGGATGCCGTTTTATGTTGTCCCACTGGACTTACTACTTACTGTACCAATATTTTTTATCTCTCCTGAAACTTATGGTAGTATGGCAGTTACAGCAGGTCTTGGTGGTTTAATTCCATGGCAGGCAGGTATTGAGACGAGTATCGGAAGGTTTCAATTTATTTTAGGGAGAGAAGCAGGTATTTCGCTTTATGGCAGAAGTAAAACAATCGATGTTATGCTATTGCCTATCGGTAACAATCAAACAGCATTGTTGTATTTTAGATCTACACAGCTGGATTTTCCGATCGTTGAATATCGTCCATTCCGAACATTTTCATCAGATCAAAGTTCAAGTCTTGTTCTCCAACTGAATTTTGGTGTTGAGTTTCCCCATAATGAAACTGTTAAATTTCCTGAAGGAATAGATAAACCGGAATTGCGACCTATTTGGTATGTGGGATTACGAACAGCTTTTGATTGGAGATATTATTTTTAAGAATATTATAAAAATAGTGGTATAAATAGCTAACAATAAATAAAATCAGATCTAATACTCAGAAATTAGTTCAAATTTATTTAATTTTTTTCCTATGCATTTAATATCCGAAATAATTAAAATAATTTCGTGGATAATACATTTAATTAATTATAACCATGTTTATTAAATTTTACGGCACAAGAGGTTCTATACCTGTAAGTGACCCGGGTTTTATGGAGTTTGGAGGAAATACCACATGCTTATTTATATCGGGAATTGATGAAGGTGCTGATACAATAATAATTGACGCTGGTACAGGTATCAGATCTTTAGGTAGAGATATTATAGAAGGGAAAATTGATACTGGCGATAATATAAATTTAGGTTTTACACACTTTCATTGGGATCATATTCAGGGATTTCCTTTTTTCGCACCTGCTTACAATCCTGATTCCAAAATTCAAATTTCAACTGCTAGTAAAATAAAAGTTCATAACTTGAAAGATATTTTTTCAACTCAAATGCAAAGCATTTATTTCCCTGTCCAACTAGAAAATATGGGCGCTAATATTTCTTTTCTAAAATATGATACTGATAAGATTCTCGGAGAAAAGGGAGTAGTTGTTAAAACAATTGATGTTAGCCATCCTGGTGGATGTATTGGTGTTAGATTCCAGTTAAAAAAGAAATCAGTAGTTTTTTGTACGGATACCGAACATCTTAATGGAATAGATGAAAACGTAGTTAGGTTATCTATGGATGCAGATGTGCTGATTCACGAGGCTCAATACACAGATCAGGAACTCAAAACCCATAGGGGTTGGGGTCATAGCAGCTATTCACAGACGATAGAAGTTGCTGAACTTGCAAATGTTAAGAACCTTATTCTAACTCATCATGATCCTGATCATGATGATTTATTCTTAAAAAAAATGGAAAAGAGTTGTCGGGAGAGATTTAAAGACTTAATATTTGCCAGAGATGGCTTTGAGTTAAAGATTTGATTCTTTAAGATTGTCCCATACCGTTACTATTTGACACAGAACTAAAGAAGAACATTTTACATTTATTAGTTCGTTAGAAATCAGTAGTATATTCGTTTTAAGTAATTAAATAATGTTCAGGCAAATCAAAAGAATCATTGAACCGAAAAGACTTTATTAAACAAATTACATTAGCAACAGGCGGAGCAATATTCATTACTGATAAGGTGTTAGCAGAAAGAGCTCCAAAATTCCCGCTTTATAAACCCGAACCTGAGAACTGGAAAGATTCTGAATTGAACATTGCATGGATCGGGCATTCAACTATGTTAATCAATTTGTACGGAAC
>JAJDNK010000092.1 GCA_022340715.1 bacterium BMS3Abin03
TAATTATTTTTACTATTTACATTTTTTTTACCCCTGGCAACAAAAAGAAATCCACTTTTTTCTCTTTATTAATTGCAATTCTTATTGTGCTGGCTTGGATTATCTTCTCATATTTTTATTTCGGAACGATTGTTCCAAACACATACATTGCTAAGGCAGGTGAAAGTTTATCTAGTTTACAATTTGATAACACCTTTAGGACTGTAAAACTTTTTGTAGCAGGAAATCTTCCCGAATTTAGTCTGCTTGCATTCATATTAATTGTGATAATCCGGAAGTCTGTAAAAAGAAAACATCATTTTAGTATTATTAGCTTACTTAAAAATACTTTGATAAAATATAAACTTATCTTACCTCTGATTTGGATAGTGGGTTTCTACATTTTCTACATTTTGAAAGATGTAACCGTAATTTCCCGTTACACTTTAATGCTTGTTCCTTTTATTATTTTGATTACTGTTTCGTTTCTTGATGAATTGCATAAACAGCTTAATTCTGCATTTTTCAAAACAATTATTACTCTATATTTTGCAATTATAGTTGTGGTTTTCGCCTGGATGACATTTAAAGTAGTAAAACCGGCAAGCGATGATTTCGTAAATGGATTTCAGAAAACATACAGAGAAGTTGCATCGATAATAAGTGAAAATTCCCCTTCTCAAAATACAGGTGTTGCTCTATCAGATGTTGGAATGATCGGGTGTTATTCTGGTGCCAGAGTTTATGACCTGGCTGGGTTAGTTGATAGAACAAGATTCGATTATAAAAACTACCGTAAATATTTGACTGCAAAAAAACCGCAGTACCTTGTGCTAAGAGAGGAACATAAGCTTAATGATATTCTCCCCGAAAACGTTAAAACTCAAATCTTGTTTAGCAAAGAAATTGCCGGTTTCGGAATTAACCATTCAAATCCAAGAACTGTTACGCTTTATAAGTTGATCTGGCAGAAATAAAAATGGCTGCCTCAATCTATGTGGCAGCCTCTGATCTATAAGGTTACTATTTAGGTCTATACGTCATAGTACAATGCAAATTCATACGGATGTGGCTGCAATGCCATAGGTTTAATTTCTTTATCGATTTTGTAGTTAATCCATGTTTCAACTACATCTTCAGTAAATACATCGCCTTTCAACAGGTATTCATGATCATCAGCTAAAGCTTTGATTGCTTCATTCAGACTACCCGGAGTCGAAGGAACATTTTTCAATTCTTCGGGATCCATATCATAAATATCTTTATCTAAAGGTTCACCGGGATCGATCCTGTTTATAATACCATCCAAGCCAGCCATCATCATTGCAGAGAAAGCAAGATACGGATTTGAAGATGGATCGGGACATCTAAATTCTACACGTTTTGCCTTGGGGCTAGCAGAGTACATCGGAATTCGAACTGCAGCACTTCTGTTCCTTTGTGAATAAGCTAAGTTAACCGGTGCTTCAAATCCAGGGACTAATCTTTTGTAAGAGTTTGTTGTTGGATTAGTAAATGCAAGTAGCGATGAAGCATGTTTCAAAATTCCACCGATAAAATAAAGTGCAAGCTCACTTAAACCGGCATAACCTGAACCGGCAAACAACGGTTTTCCTTTTTTCCACAAGCTTGTATGAACGTGCATACCGCTTCCGTTATCGCCCTGAATAGGCTTAGGCATATACGTAACTGTTTTACCTTTCTTCTTTGCTGTGTTCTTTACAATGTATTTAAACATTAAAAGCTGATCCGCAGCTTTGATCAATGGCTCAAATCTTAAATCGATTTCACACTGACCGCCGCTTGCTACTTCGTGATGCTGTGCTTCAACTTCAATACCGGCATTAATCAGGTTGATAACCATTTCATTTCTTAGATCAGTTAAAGAGTCTGTAGGTGGTACAGGAAAATATCCTTCTTTGTATCTTGGTTTGTATGCAAGGTTCGGACCTTCGTCTTTACCACTGTTCCATCTTCCTTCTACTGAATCTACCTTGTAAAAAGAGTGGTTAGGCTGTGAGTCAAAACGGACATCATCAAAAACAAAAAACTCTGCTTCCGGTCCGAAGAAAACTGTATCGGCAATACCTGAAGATTTCAAATACTCAGTAGCTTTATGAGTTATATTCCTGGGACAACGTGAGTATTTTTCCTTTGTAGCTGGTTCGTGAACATCACAAATTAAACTTAATGTCGGTGCTTCAATGAACGGATCAAGAAACATCGTTGAGGCATCAGGAATTATCAGCATATCGCTCTCATTAATTGCCTTCCATCCACGAATTGACGAACCATCAAAACCGAATCCATCAACAAATGAATCCTTGTTAAATTGACTAACCGGAACTGTGAAATGCTGCCATTGACCCGGAAAATCCATGAATTTTAAATCGATGAACTGAATTTTTTTGCTTTTAATAAAATTCAGGACATTGTTTTCGGGAGTCTCAGTTTTTGCCATTTTATATCCTTTATTTTTTGTTGATTAAATGCTTATTGCCGTTGTTTCTTTAATTGTAGAAAGAACAAAATTTGTTTTTGTTGATGTTACTCCGGGCCATGATTGTATCACGGTTAATAACTTTTCAAGAGCCGCAGTATTTTTTACAACGACTTTTAATAAGTGAGATCCATCGCCTAAAACTGAATGACATTCCAGAATTTGTGGATTCTTATCAACTTTAACAATAAGATCTTTATAATGTTTGGATGATTCCATCAATACCTGTATGTAAGCAGTAATGTCCAATCCAAACGAATGCTTATTGACCTTTGCATAATACCCTTCAATTATTCCCTGCTCTTCAAGTTTTTTAAGTCTTTCACTAACCGAGGGAACTGAAAGACCCACAATTTCTGAAAGTACATTTCTCTTTGTTCTGCCTTGTTGCTGCAAAACATTAAGAATTTTAATATCAATATCGTCAAGCATAACTCACCTAATTAATTAAGGTAGAATTTAAAATTACCGCAAAAATAAAAATTAAATTAATTCAACACAACTATTAATTAAGATATTTAGCATTTTTTATGAAATAAGGAAGGAGTTATCCACTAATTCCCTGTTTTATTTAGGAAATCACAATAATAGTGTTAATTTAAGGAAATTTAATAAATTGATATCAAAACTACACCCCCAGATTCAGTTTATTTCTTTCCTTTTCGCAACTTATCTTTGTCTTTTTTCCTATTATACACCTTTTTCGACTGTTCGACCTTCGGTGGTTTCTTGGGCAGAGGAATCCTTTTCTTTTTCTTCTCTACTTTTATTTTGTCCTTATCAGCCACATTCGATCAAAAAATTGCATAGATAAATGGAGCTAATGCAGAGCCCTGCGTTAAGATAATCAAACCGCCAAGAAGCAGGAGGAATATAATTATTGGTGCAAGCCACCATTTTTTTCTCACCTTAAGGAATTGCCATAGTTCAGAAAGAATAGATATTTTGCTCATAATATTCTCTTAAAATTGTCTCTCATAATCAATTAATTCTTTAGTTGTTTTGTCTCTTTTTTCCCAATAGGTTTTTGCATTTTTATCAATACGTAATTTTAAAAAATCTTTTCCGGAAATGCGAAGAAAAAATCCAAGAGGCATAAAAACGACATAAAATAATAACATTAAAATTATCCTGGAACTAAACCAGCCTAAAATTACTGCTAGCGCCATCCAGAGTTTATTTAGTGGTTTTAAAATAGCAGGATAAATGATTCCGAAGATTATTAATAAAAAGCCAATTGCCCCAAAATAAATGAAAGAAGATTTATCCGATAAATACAATATTATTCCAATAGCCAGAAGTACTGAACCAACCGAAACACCAAATTTCCGAAGTGTCTTTTTATCTTCTTTAATATTTTTTATTTCTTCAATCAGCATAATAGTTCAACTAATCTAAAACGAATTCTTTTTCCCATTCGGTTTTCTCTTCGATTGGTTTTTGTTCTTTTTTATCGAACAAATAATTTCCCATAACTAAATAATCCATATCTGTTCTCATAAAACATCTATAGGCATCTACAGGTGTACAAACGATAGGTTCACCCCTTACGTTAAATGATGTATTAATTATTACTCCGTATCCTGTTTTTTCGTAAAACTTTTTTATTAGTTTATAATAAAGCGGATTTGTAGATTCATGTACGGTCTGCAATCGAGCAGAATAATCAACGTGAGTGATTGCCGGGATATCCGAACGCTTCACATTCAGCTTTTCTATACCGAATAATTTTTTCTCAGCTTTATTCATTTCCTTTCTTCTTTCCTTTTTAACATCGGCAACCAGAAGCATATAAGGACTATCAACATCGATATTAAAATATTCCGACACTTTTTCACGTAAAACAGAAGGAGCAAAAGGACGAAAACTTTCCCTGAATTTTATTTTCAGATTCATCTTAGATTGCATCTTGGAAGAACGCGCATCACCAATTATTGAACGGGAACCCAAAGCACGAGGTCCAAATTCCATTTTCCCCTGGAACCAGCCGATAACTTTTTCATCAGCTATCAGTTCTGAAACTATATTGATTAATTCTTCATTATCCAATTTCTCTACGGAATAATTATTTTCGTTTGCAAAGTTTTCAATCTCACTATCGGTATATTCGGGACCCAAATAAGAACCTTTTTGTACATCAAATTGCCCATCAGTTTGTCTTTCATTTCCAAGATATGCGTACCATGCAACTAACGCAGCACCGAGCGCTCCCCCGGCATCACCGGCTGCTGGTTGTATCCATATCTTTTCATATGGACCTTCCCTGAGTAATTTACCATTTGCCACACAGTTTAATGCGACACCACCGGCTAAAGATAAATTTTTCAATCCGGTTTCTTTATAAACATAATTTCCCATTTTCATTACGATTTCTTCAGTCACATCCTGTAATGATCGGGCAAGATCCATATCTTTTTGTGTTAGATTGCTTTCAGGTCTTCTCGGAGGTCCATCAAAAAGTTTATCGAATTTTTTATTCGTCATGGTCAAGCCGGCACAGTAATTAAAATATTCCATATTCATTTTAAACGAACCATCTTCTTTAACATCAATCAGATGATCATAAATCAATTGCTTGTACTTCGGTTCTCCATAAGGCGCAAGGCCCATAACCTTATACTCGCCGGAATTAACTTTGAAACCCGTATAATACGTGAAAGCAGAATAAAGCAATCCTAATGAATGCGGAAATTTTATATCTGCAAGAAGTTCAATTTTATTTCCATTGCCTGCCCCAAAACTTGTTGTTGTCCACTCACCGACTCCATCCATAGTTAAAATAGCAGCCTTTTGAAAAGGAGATGGATAAAATGCTGAAGCTGCGTGAGATTCATGATGTTCCGGGAAAAGGATATTACCTTCGTAGCCTAAATCTTTTTTTATGAGTTCTTTCATCCATAATTTTTCTTTAATCCACAAAGGCATAGCTTTTAAAAAAGATTTGATTCCTACAGGCGCATAGGTTAAGTATGTTTCAAGAATCCTCTCGAATTTCAGGAAAGGCTTATCGTAGAAAGCAACAATTTCGATATCTTTGCTTGTTATCTTAGCATAGCTTAAACAAAAATTTATCGCATTAACAGGGAAACTGAAATCGTGTTTTTTCCTTGTAAATCTTTCTTCCTGTGCAGCGGCGATAATTTCCCCATCCCGAATAAGGCAGGCTGCACTATCATGATAAAATGCTGAAATTCCCAGGATGAACATTTAAAATGTTATATAAAATTCTATGAGTGTAAATTAGTATTAAACTTGATGTAGTGTATCCACAAAACATCGAACTGAATCAAAATTTTTTAGAATAATTGAAATAATTTCCAATTATTGAACTTATAATTTATTTAATTTCTTTCTTAAATCTTAATTAAGAATTTACAACCAATAAAATGAGATAAAAGCATTGATATGATCTTAAAAGCAAGGAAAAAAAAGACCTTTTCAGATGCTATTACCAATTGAATTTTTTAGCCTTTTTGAAACATTTTAATAATAATAAATTACATTATCTGATATATAAATTTCTGCAAACATCTGTATTTTATCATTAAATAATAAATTAATAACTATTCCAATTGAAATTTAGCATTCTCACTAATGCTACAATCTGGTAAGGTAACAAAATGAAAAAATTCAGCATACTTAAGCTAGTTTCCCTAACCATTATAATTAATATTTCGAGTGGATTTTTCAACTTAATAATACCTAAAGATAGTCTAACAAGTGTTCCGGAATGGGCTAAGAAAGTCGTTTGGTACCAAATCTTTCCGGAACGATTCTGTAACGGAGATCGCTCAAATGATCCAACTTTAGATGATATGAAAGGTGCCTGGCCATATGTTCAACCTAAGAATTGGAAGACGCATCCCTGGACTTCTGATTGGTATAAACTTCAACCATGGGAAGAAGAAACCGGAGAAGGTTTTTACTGGAATGCCGGACTTCGCCGTTATGGAGGTGATCTGCGAGGAGTGTTGGATAAATTAGATTATCTTCAGGAGCTTGGAATAAATGCTATCTATCTGAATCCAATCTTTGAATCGCCATCACTACACAAATATGATGCGTCAATGTATCATCATATAGATAATAATTTTGGACCCAATCCAGATAGAGATCGAGAAATATGGGATCAGGAAGATCACGGTAATTCTTCAACATGGAAATGGACAACTGCCGATTCATTGTTTTTACAATTAATTAAGGAATGCCACAATCGAAATATTAAAATAATTATCGATGGAGTATTCAATCATGTTGGTACTACATTCTGGGCTTTTCAGGATTTATTGAAGAACCAGGAAAAGTCATTATACAAAGATTGGTTCACCGTTAAAAAGTGGGATAATCCTGATACACCTGAAAATGAATTTGATTATGAGTGCTGGTATGGAACCAAAGATCTTCCGGAATTCAGAGAAGATGAAAATGGTTTAGTCGATGTTGTTAAAAATCATATTCATGAAATAGTTAAACGCTGGATGGACCCGAATCAGGATGGTGATCCTTCGGATGGAATAGATGGATGGCGGCTCGATGTTGCCGAAAAGGTTAATATAAAATTCTGGAAGAAATTCAGAACCTGGGTAAAATCGATTAATCCGGATGCATACATAACAGGTGAACTCTGGTGGGAAGACTGGCAAAATAACAAAATGGTAAACCCTGCGCCCTGGTTACAGGGAGATGCTTTTGACGCCGTTATGAATTACCGGCTTGCCAATGCAGTTAAAGAATTTGTTATCGATGTAAAAAATAAAATTAGTATACAGGAATTTGTTGATAGCTTAAATTCTTATATGCATGATTATCCAAAAGATAATGTATATGTATTGCAAAACCTGATGGACAGTCATGATGTCGATCGTCTTTCATCTCAAATAATTAATCCCGATGATTGGTACGATCATAGTGCAAATCCCGCTCAAAACCCTGATTATAAAGTACGAAAGCCAAACGATACAGAACTATCAATTCAACGTTTTATTGTTGGCATACAGATGACTTTACCGGGTGCCCCAATGATTTATTATGGTGATGAAGCAGGTATGTGGGGAGGTGATGATCCTGATTGCCGCAAACCAATGGTATGGCCGGATCTAAATTATGAGCCCGAAATTTCACATCCCTTTAATAAACCCCGCCCTAAAGATGAAGTGAGCTTTAACCAAAATCTTTTTGGTTGGTATAAAAAACTTATCAATATAAGAAAGGATAATCCTGTTTTAGCATTAGGCGATATTAATTTTTTCTTAATAGATAATAAAAATAAAGTCTTAGGTTATGAACGAACTTTAGACGGTAAAAAAATGTTTATCATATTAAATAATCAAAATAAATCTACCGAATTCAAACTGAATCTTAATAAAATGCTGCCGGATGGAAATACCCTCAAAGACATGATTGATGAAAAGACATTTAATGTTGAGGATGGAATAATTGATTTGCCTCTTGAACCATATCAAATTTTGATCTTAAAGAAAGTATAGTTAAAAGATGCCATTATCCAACAAACAAAAAAACCGGATCTTAAAAAATCGCAAGAAGTATCCTGCAAAAAAGATGGCAGAAAAGTTTGATATTCCGGAAGACGAAATCAACAAATATCTGGACACGTTAAAAAAGAAAACATCACCAGTCTACTTTTACATCATTCTTATCGGACTGCCAATAATTTTTTTCGTATTACTGGAATTAGGTTTAAGAATATTTGGTTATGGTTTCAATTACGATCAATGGGAAACTGTAGTTAAAGGCAAGCTTATGCTTAACCAGCAAATTGCCAAAAGATATTTTTATAATACAAAAACGATTCCCTTCTCCAACCAGGATGTTTTTGATGCTGAGAAGAAACCTAACTCTTTCAGAGTTTTTGTACTTGGGGGAAGCAGTGCTGCTGGATATCCATTCTCTCCTTTGGGATCTTTTTCCCGCTACATAAGAGACAGACTTAAACTTTTATATCCATCTTCTGAAATTGAGGTTGTTAATCTGAGTATGACGGCTATTAACAGCTACACAATACGCGATCTTTTCCCCGGCGTGCTTGAGCAAAAACCTGATCTTATTCTAATTTATGCCGGGCATAATGAATATTACGGGGCGCTTGGTGTTGGTTCAATGGAATCGCTTGGAACTTCCCGGCAAATGGTGAATCTACTGCTTTATTTGAACAGGTTTAAAACAGTTGAACTTTTGAGAAATACAATTCAATGGGCAATGAAATTAATTTCAAGTGGTGATAAACCAAGCGGAACATTAATGTCGCGTATGGCAAAAGAACAATCTATTGCTTTTGATACTGAAACTTACGAAGATGGAATATTCCAGTTTGAAGGAAATATGCGCGATGTACTGAATATGGCAAAAGAAAAGAATGTGCCTGTTATTTTATCCACTCTAACTTCCAATCTTAAAGATCGACCTCCTTTTATTTCAATAAAAACAGACGGCTTTCCAACTGCAAATACAATTTATACTGAAGCAAAAGAGGAATTAAAAGCAGGTAATAATAAGGTTGCAGATTCTTTATTCAGATACGCAAAAGATCTTGATGCTTTAAGATTCAGGGCACCGGAAAAAATGAATAAAGTTATAACATTACTAAGCAATGAATATAAATTGCCGCTTGTAAATGTAGATTCTGGTTTTGCATCTATAAGTCCCGACGGAATTGTTGGAAATAATTTAATGACCGATCATCTCCACCCGACTCTTAATGGCTATCTCTACCTTGGTAAATTATTTTTTAAGAAGATGGAACAGGCAAACCTTTTGCCTAAATCTGAAAGAGCAGATCTATCTGATGAAAAACAGGATAGTATTACAA
Source organism: bacterium BMS3Abin03 (assembly GCA_022340715.1). Lineage (GTDB taxonomy): Bacteria > Bacteroidota > Ignavibacteria > Ignavibacteriales > Ignavibacteriaceae > BMS3ABIN03. Next base: position 9,306 of record JAJDNK010000092.1, read on the forward strand.
TTGCAAATTTTCACTTTGCAAAATTAGACTCTATTATAGGGAATTACAGGATAAAACTATTAAAGAACGACTGGCCGTTTATCAGTAAAGAAAAGAAACTGTCAAACTCAGTTTTGCTCAATCCTCAAAATAAAGCAGACTCACTTGCAGCAGAAGTGCTTGATGATAAAGTTAGCTGGGAAACAGCACATAGAAAATTGGCAACTCATTATCTGGAAAGAAAAAATCTAAATGGATTCCTCAAGGAAATGGATGCATTGATATCTCAATATCCTGTTATAGTTGAATATTACGATTATGTTTCCAACATTTTAATACAATTAAAAGATTATAAAAGAGCATATAAATATTTAAAGCAGGGATATGAAATTAAACCAAATGCTTATAAGACAAAATGGCTTGGAACTATAAATCTATATAATAACAAACTAAGCCCCGCTGAAAAGTATCTGGATGAAAGTCTTAAATACGATACGAAAGACCCGCAGATATGGTATAACCTTGCAGGAATTTATGTGAAAAGACACAGTTACAAAAAGGCTCTGGAATTGGTTAATAAGGCTTTGGCATTAGAATCAAATTATCCCGAGGCTGTAAATCTACAAAAGCAGTTGCAAAATGCCGTTTATGGAAGAATAAATTCAAACTAAGGCTTACTTTTTTGTCCACAACGGAAAGACATTATTTTCAATTTAGTAAGATCACTTCAACAGCAGCATTTTCTTAGATGACACAAAATCATTTATTTGAATTTTATAGAGATACACCCCACTTACTAAGTTTTCCGCATTAAAAGTAATCTCATATTTACCTGAAAGTTGCTGTTTATTAACTAACGTCTCAATTTCATTTCCAAGAACATCATATAACTTTAGCGATACAAATCCTGCTTCAGAAATTTGATACTCAATAGTTGTAGTCGGATTGAAGGGATTGGGATAATTTTGTGAAAGATTGAATTGTTCAGGTACTGATCTCCCACCTCTTACATCTGTAATATCACTTTTGTACTCATAAACTTTATAATCCCAACCCGGCAAGGTCATCTCCGTATTTTCACTAAATGAAACGGAATCGTTAGTAAATATATTTCTATATTTTCCGGTATATAATGTCCCTTGCATGGTAAAAGTTTTCTCCTGACCGGTAAGATTAAAAATCTCAAACACTTTATCATCTCCCTTTTCCCTGATGAAAGCAAAAATAGAAGGATTATCTGTTGTAGTAACACGCTGTAACTGCCCGCCATCATTTCCATTCCATAGTGCTTTGTTTTCCTTTTTCAAATGTAAAAGCGTACTGTAAATATACGCTAATGTATCAGGCTTCCAGATTATTTCATCCTTATCAAAAAATTCGAGGCGATGGTTTAAACCGGCTTCCTGCCCGCTGTAAATCAAAGGCATACTTCTGAAAGTTGACGTGAGAACTGCAAACTCTTCAGCTGCATCTCCAAACCGTTCGAAGACTGCACCGTACCACGAATTTTCATCATGATTGGAAGTGAAATACATCCTGTAATCCGGCGCCGGGTAGTTACTGTTTTCTTGCGTTACAAATGAGTTCAAAACATTTGCGTTATTTGTTTCTGCAACAATATTCATCAGTATTCCATTTCCAAAACCATAATATCCCCAGGCATAAGTCATATCAAAACCTGCTGAGTAGTATTTTGTACCACTATCTTCCGCAAGCATAAAGATGCCGAGTTTATCATTTTTTAATTCAGTTATCGCTTCACTCCAAAAATCAATTGGTACAAAGCCGGCTGCGTCACATCTAAAACCATCAACATCGGCTGTATCAATCCAGAATTTCATTGCGTTAATCATATAATCTCTCAACCCCTGTTTACTGTAATCTAATTGAATTACATCCGACCAATCTGTTCCAGGAGGAGGGGTAAAGTTTCCTTCATTATCTTTAATATACCATTCCGGATGTGTTATTGTTAGAGCGTTGTCCCAGGAAGTATGATTGGCTACCCAATCCATTAGTACATACATTCCTTTTGCATGCACCGAATCAACAAGTGCAATAAAATCATCCAGCGTTCCAAATTCAGGATTCACACCATAGTAATCTTTCACTGAATAATAACTACCGAGACTACCAATACGATTTTTTACACCTATCGGATGAATTGGCATAAACCATAGAATTCCAACACCAAGGTCTCTCAATCTGTCAAGATGAGTTTCAAAAGCACCAAAAGTTCCGGCACCTGTATATTGCCTTACATTTACTTCGTAAATACTAAGATTATAACTCCAGTCGTGATGATCCTGACTGTATAAAGTAACTGGTATTACAAATATTAATATTATTTCTAATAGAACTAACTCAAATAATTTGGCGGTATGTTTTTTCATTTTTACCATTATTCTTAAAACAGGGGGTTAAATTAAACCATGATTTAATCATAAATCTTTTTAGCAGAATAAATAAACTTCATTAGAAAGGATTTAATGATCTTAATATTGTCCCCTGATTATATATAAATATAAAATCAGCCGGCATAACTTTTTATACCGGCTGACTACTAACTGTTATTCCAACTTTTCAGAAGCTAATTCTGTATTATTTCAGCAGAATCATCTTCTTTGTAGCAACATAATTACCAGCAGTGATTGTATAGAGGTAAATTCCGCTACTTAAATTAGTTCCGTTGAAATCTACTTCATAAGATCCACTTGTCATTTCCTTGTTTATCAGAGTTGTTACCTCTTCACCCAAAAGATTGTAAACCTTCAAGGTAACTAATCCTTGCTCAGGAATGCTGAATCTTATCATTGTTTCGGGATTAAACGGATTCGGATAATTCTGATCGAGTGAATAAACGTTAGGAACACCCGGAAGATCTCTTACAGAAAGAACCGGACCATCCTCTTCGGGTTTTGGAGAATTACTCCAAACATCCTGAGGTGAACTATACGGACTGACAAATGCTCTTGGTCCTGTCTGTCCAATAAATCTTACTCTCATATCATTTTGTGAGCCTGATTCTGAAATTAATCCACTTGTGCTGGAGTAAGCATACACATATAATAATCCGTTAAACATAGGTCCGTCAATCGTAAGTGTACCGGTATAAATCATATCATCATTATCATCCGTTAATTCAAGTGCTCTGTAAGGAAGAGAAGACCATGGCAATCCATTAACTGCATAATAAAATGGTTGTTGTGGTATCAGGAATACAGTGTCTGTTGCAGGATTAAAGACAGGATTAGTGCCTTGTGTATCTGCGAGAGTGGCATATGTCATATCAACGCTAAAATTCCACTCAACTGTAGTACCTGCCGGAATAACCCAATCGGGTTTTATTGCTCCAAAATACTGCAGGGGTTGTTCCTGGGTATCACTTCCCATGAAAGTAACAGGTCGGTCACGATTCCCGGCATCTGTTTTAGCAATTGCTACTTCCCAGCCAGTGTTGGCAAATGGAGTTCTACCACCTGTGGTATCACTTTGTATAAAATATTTATAATGTTCCAGGCTGTTCAGTGTCCAGTTTGTAAAAGAAACATCCAGGTACCAATCGTCCGGATTTGCAGGATTTTGATTCATAAGTGAACGCGGTGGATCTGAGGCATTCCAGCCGTTAAAGCTACCTCGTATCTGAACTGAATCTTTATCAGGATCAAAAACACCTAATTCATTCGCTACACTCATATCAACTTCAAAGAAAATATTTCCGTTAGCAGTAGTTATATTCGGATCAGCATTATTCCAGAACCTGGTTACCACGTTACCGGTATCGACAACGCCGATGATTCTGTTATTATCATTACCAAAAATATCATCACCTTCTGTGGGTGATTCCCAGGTACCGCTTGGAGCATCAGTAGCACTATGGACGAATTTGTAAATTGCCAAATCACCGGAATTGAGAGTATTAACAGTAACTGTATATACTGAATCTCCATCCGGATCGAACATCTCTACTGCAGAGTTTTGCCAATCGGTAAAGTTACCAGCAATGAATACATGGTCAGTAGAAGGATCAAAATTACTCTTTGCTGGTCCACTCATATCAACATTAAAAGTTACATCGGTAGTGACCCCGGAATATGGAGTATAATCATTAAAGAAAGTGGGATTAAGTGTTGTATCGGAAGCACCTAATACTAAAGATCTGTTATCCATACCCTGGAATTCATCTTTACCATCCCAACCAAGACCTATATTGAATTTAAATCCATAAGTCGCGTTGGGATCCATGGCAATAGTGATCGTGTATACACTATCATTATCGTCATCCGTCATAACTTTGTCAGTATTTGCCGGAGGTTCATTTAACCAATTGTCAAAATCACCAGGACAGGTGAGTGTTTCAGTTCCAGGATCAAAGTAACCAGTAGCAATTGCAACACGCATATCTGCCTGAAAGGTAACATTGACCTGTGCTTGTAGAAAAACTCCTGTCATTAGCATTAAGCTAATAATCAGAAACGCTTTTTTCATTGTTACACCTCTTTTTGTTGTTAATTAATATGTTAGTTAAGTCTTTTTAATTATTGAGTATCCTCTATTAAAATTTAAGAGAAACTCCGAAGCTATGTGTATAACTTAAAAATTCAAATTCCTGGTAACTATAATCAAATCCAACCGAAAAAACACCAAGAGCATAATCCAAACCAGCACCAAGAGTTAAACCTTCCTGATTATCTTTTAAGAACAAGCCTTTATAGCCGGCTCTTAAAAAAATCAAATTATCAAGAAAAGATAACTCTCCACCCACATTTACATATTCTGCATTATCATTTGGATGTGTTGCATCTACTGCAAGGGTTAACCTTTGTCCATCAAAAAACTGGATATCCTTTGAGATTCCTATTTGCAATCTCAATGGTAATTCAAATTGATCTGTTTTTATATACCCATCAACAGAAGAATTGTTACCGTGTCTTGAAGGATCGGCATCATATCTTATCAAAAGATCCTCCCCGGTCATTTGCATCTTGGAGCCATAATTGGTTATTATGCTGGCGAATTTAATTCCAAAGAAAGGTGTTTTAAATATAGTCCCTATATCAAAAGCAACTCCGTTTGCCGAAGAATTAAAGATTCCTTCGGTTATATATTTCACAGTAACACCAGCACTAAAATTCTCCGTAATATGCCGTGCATAAGAAAGTCCAAAAGCATAACTTGCTGCTGAAAACTTCTCGCCAGTTCCTTCAGGATAATATTCTGTTGTTACATCCATATCGCCATAATCTAAAGCAGTAACGCTCACACCAAAACTACCAACTTCATCAGCAGGAATAACGAGTGCAAAATAATTCAGATTTATATTTAGGTCTTTAAACAGACTTGTATAGGTAAACAGCGCCTCATATCTTGTTAAATCTGCGGCACCTGCAGGATTCCAATACAAAGCTGATGCATCACTTACAATTGATGTGAAAGCACCTCCCATTGCATTTGCCCGGGGGCCTATTCCGATGCTTAAGAATTTCGCAGCAGTAGTACCGGTTTTTGTTACCTGACTGAATCCAATACTCTGCAATAGAGAAATACTGAAAATTATTAATAACAATTTTTTCATATCTTTATAAATCTCCTTGCTAATCTCAAATCTTCTCTATAAGAGAAATAGTTAGGGATAAGCATTATTTTATTATTGCAAATTTTCCAACCTTTGTACCTATACCTGGCGCATCTATATGATAAATGTAAACGCCATAAGCAGCCGAGAGCCTGTCTTTTGTTAATAAGTCCCAATCGGCGGTTCCATCAATCATATTACTCTCGTGATCTATCTCTTTAACAAGTTCACCACTAACAGTGAAAATCCGGATAGTACATTTATTAGGTAAATGAGTAAAATGAATTGAACGCGGACCTCTGCCACTGGTATACGGATTCTTGGGTTCCCACAAAGCATTAGCTAAATAAGGATTAGGAACAACCTTTATTTTGTCAAGATCGCTCTTCGCCTGAGAATTATCTATATGACCTGACTGAGCAACAAATCTAAAAACATCAGCTGAAAGGAATGGCTTTTTTAGAGCCAAAATTGCCGTATCGCCGGGCTCCGGAAAAACGAGTGGAGTAACATTTGTATCTACTTTTTGTAAATAAAACCACCACGTCGGAACTAAACCAGTGTCATTAGCACTTGATTCAAGAAAGACAATACGATCTGCTGACGCTCCACCATTAGAAGAAAACCAGCCATTTGCATAAGGACCGTTATGATCAAATTCAAGAAATGCGAAATCGATAAATTTATCTTCGCTTACATTATAGACTTTAAAGTTTACCGCCATTGAAGGATATTCAACTCGATTATATTCGAAACTGGTAGATGTGCCTGTACCAATATCTCCGAATATTATTTCATAGTCATTCGGTTTCTGCTGTCCCTGTATACCTCGCGGTGCTGTATATTTTTCAAGAATGAATGGTGTAACATTTGGATCGTTCCATTTCGAACGACTTGTATCAACTTCAACTTTGCTTGCGTTTATCAGTGTCAGTCTAAATCCATCAGTAACCGGTTCTTCTACATTAGCACCCCATTTTGTACTTTTGTTAATTAGTGTAGTACTTGCAGTGGAATCATAAAGTGTAAAGTTTTTAGTTGTCAGAGTATCTGCAGCACCCGATTTAATTGTATCTTCAAAAGTAATGTAATAAACATGTCCATCTTTAATATCGATCGGATCAATAATTTGATACGAAATTGTACTTGTAGTATAACCCTCTATCAAATCGACATTACCCAAAGTTGGAGAAACGTAACCGCCTGATGGCGCTTCAGGTGTAATCACGGCAACATTCTTTCCTATACTTTTAACACTACCGTCAGCATTTAGTGATATATTTATATTACATTCCGAAGGTGTTATCCCTGCTGCGGCATAACCGAAATCATACGATGTAATAGCGTAATAATAAGTGAATCCATTTTTCACATCAGTATCTACCCAGGAATGCTTTAAACCTGAATCGTTACCAAGATTAAAATGCACACCTTCAAATCCCAACGAATCATAGCCCATTATCCCATCCTGCAAATCAAATTGTGCAACCGGTAGCAAGAATGTTGGCGAACCCTGCGCATTAGTAATTACTTTGGAATCCAGGAAAGCCGCATCAGACGATCTGTAAATTCTATACCCTTCAAAATCATTACCATTACCGCCGATATTAGCAATATATGTATCAAATGATTTTTCAGCCTCATCGTCCCAGTATAAGGTTACCTGATTATCTCCAGGAACAACAGTTAACTTTGGAATAAATGGAGCATTCGCAAACCTGTAATCATTATTATATGTTTGCTGCGCATATCCTTTTTTTCTGAGTACAGCTTCTTTTCTTAACTCTCCATCAGGATCCTGTATAGGACCATTTGCGAAAATAACCGCTAATGAAAGTGGTTCTGTCTGTCCCGGTTGTAACGGGAACAATCCTGAAGATACAAACAAGTTATAATCTCCTTCTTGAATGTCAGCAGGATCAAAATAGTTACCCGGAACTAAAAACTGAGTCCAGATTTTCTCATCAGTGTATACATCAATCCATAAGGCTGATGTTTCGTAATATGATCCGGTAATACCGATTTGATCTGTTTCAGAAACATCAGTAACATCTATATTTGGTTCACCGGGTAATCCAAATCGTGCACCTGAAGTTGGCTTTCCATCACCTTCACCGGGATCACCGGTATCGGGGACACCATCTAAACCTACATCATCTGTTAGAGGATTCCAGTCACCATCATTATCAAGTCCATCATTCCTTGCCTCGTCAATCATTGCATCTATGCCTTCATCAATATTTTCATCAATGGCACCGTTACCATCGTTATCAATACCATCGGCGTATTTCATTCCCAATGTCGACTGAACTACATTGTAAAGAATAATATTATCATTAACTACATATCTATTGTATGCATCATTAGCAGCCACATCAATCATTTCCTGGGTAATTGTAGGACTCTCTTCTTCACCATTGTTATCATTATCAATATAATCTTTATATGGTAATCCCAAATCATCACTTTCCACCATTATAAGATGAACTTTGCCATTTTGGACCGCATCGTTTTCAGGGTCTGGTGGCCATCTTTTCCATGTATCACTAGCGGAAGCATCAATCATTTCCTGTGTTATTAAAGGATTGTTTTCTTCACGATGAAAACGGGGGTGTTCAACATACCAAGAGGCATCTATCTGTTGACCAATTCCATCGGCATAAGTGACACCTACCTGATCCTGAAAAGCTATGTGTGTTTTATTTTCATCTATTAATCCATTTCCATTATTATCTATACCGTCTGTTCTTCGTGGATCATTTCTTGGAATATTGTCATCACTTTCCCCAACTAACATTTCAGCAGTAACTTTTGGTCCGGCCTCGGGACTATCACCGTCGTTATCAATTCTATCAATAGCATTACCGGGCGTCTCTAAGAAAGCTCCACCAACTATTCCAACAGGATCAGAACCAAACGCAGGATCCGGCGAACGGTTACCTGCAATTCTTGACCAGGCTATATCATTTGTAAGATCGAATTCCGATAAATTTCCATTCCCTTGTGCACCAACAAAATCAGCCCATAAAATGGAAGCGCCTACTTTTTTTAACGGCTCAGTACCATCATTTTTTATTTTAAATAAAAGATATAATGCATCCTGAACAAGTATCTGTGACCATGCCATTACCCTGACATCAAGTATAAGTCCCAATCCTTTCCTAGTCATGTCGGTTGTATCAGGGAAATAATACGAATACTTGTCATAATTATTGTCCGCAGCGTGAAAATACATCTCCTGGTCTGCATTGAATATATCTTTGCCAAAGTAACCATTCCATTTTCCAGACCATCCCGGATCGGATTCATCATTTAATTTATCAGGCCAGGAATCAGGCCAGGTTGTTGGATCATTACTGGTTGCAAAACCCTCAGGATTATTTTCATTGTAGTAACCTGGTACAGGTTCAAAATTCCACGATTTTCCAGTCGGTGATTGTAAATAGTGGCACCTGGAAACTATGTGTTGCGTCTGTCCCTGATCATCAACAACTTCAGCACCTACCATTATTCCCGCTACTGCAAGATATACTTGCCCGGTATTCTTAGGCCATTCATATGGGACTTGTTCGGATATCGGAACAGCACCTTCTCTTCCCGTCATACCATAATTAAATACGGTAGTTCTTATCTGGTTGCCTTCCATAGTTGCTTTTCTTCGGTATTTTGCATCACCTCTTTCTTTACTGGGAATATATTGTGCGTATACAGATGATGTAATAAAGAAAATCAGTACGAGAAATAGAACTGAATTATTTATTTTATTAAACATTAAAATCCTCCGGTAATCAATTACCATTAAAATGAAAGTTCAAAACCAAATTGTACATTCCTCGGTTCACCGTAGTGATCCGGGTATTTAACATATTCTGCTACTGTATTAGGTCTCTCAGAATTTTTTCCAATATTTTGAGTTTCAGTAGTAAAGTTTGGTTGTCCTGTATCTCCAAATACTCTTATAGGAATCTTGTTATCAAGTAAGTTAAATACTCTTAAAAATGCATTAATGTCCAAGCCACCAAGTGTAAAGGTTTTATCAATTTTTAAATCCAAAGCAAATTGACTGGGTATTCTACGACTGTTTTTTACAAGTCCGGTAGTAATGCCCCTATCAACGGTATACTGAGTAACAGTTGGTGTATAAGGTAAGCCGGTTCCGTAACGAGCCAGCAGGCTTATCCCAAAGCTCTCCACTTCAGTATATATCGATGCATTAAGCAAATGATGCTGATCCCAATCCATTGGAATAAGATATAAACTCGGTTCAGCATTACCCTGTGCTGCGTCAAAGTCTTCTTCCGGAGTGGAGTTGGTACCTTCAGCAACCTGGTATGTATAATTAATGTCAAATGCAAAATCATTGCTTAATCTTTTATTTAAGGTCAGAGTTATACCTTTCACATTTGCATAGTCCTTATTCGTAAAAATCGAATAAGTAACAAGATTTCTCGTTTCGATGATAGGACCTGATTGTATCCAGTCTCTGATATCTCTGTAAAACCCAGTCAAATCAATCAAGTACTCATTCATAAATTCCTGCCTGAATCCAATTTCATACATTACTGTTTTCTGTGGTTCGAGATCCGGATTACCAAAAACGCCAATATTCACACCTGAATTAGGAACTTTATAAGGCCCGTTTTGAAATAAATACTGGAACGGAGGAATCTGTAGAAAATGACCATATGAAAAATGAACTACCCCTGTTTCGCTAATTGGATATGCGATACCGAATCGGGGACTTAATTGTACTTTTGCAGTCGCATCTTTATAGAAATATGGTAGTCTTTCATCATAACTTAATGAATCGAGTCCAGGTCGCAGAGGTGCATAAATATTTGGATCTGTTTGATCAACTAATACTTTTCCTCTTGAATTGAAATAATCCAACCTTAATCCAATATTAATTATTACACTTTCAAATTCGATTTTATCCTGCAGGTAAGCAGAGGCTTCAATAGGATCACTGCTATATTTATACCGGTTTGTTTGATCTTCAGCAGGTATCGAAGGCTGAAATGGTTCAACCTGAATATTGTTTATTCTTTTCGGTTCAAGATAATAGTCATCAAACTTCAGTTTGTGTGATTTAATCTCTGCACCAAGTTTTACTAAATGAGCCTGTGCTACCTGACTGGTATAATCAATCTTTCCATAATAAGTACCCGTTTCTCTAAAAAACTGGTGCAAATTTGTACCTTTGGTTCTGAAAGAATAGTCGACAAAATTAGTAGTAAGGGAATCCGGCGAGAGGTAACGAGGATCCAGAGGATTCTTATATAAATATTCATTAAAATCTTTAAAGAAATACGAACCCTTTATTGTATAAAAAGATGACGAGGAAAGCATATGAGTAATAGTTGCAGTAAGATTATAACTCCTGGAATGTTTGCTTACATCACCATCCGGATTCCATCTGTACTCGTGGTCGTAATCACGGTAATCTTCTTTGGAATATAAGCCTTCAACCATAAATTTCAATTCCTGAACCGGCGAAAAGCTGATATTTCCCTGTCCATATGAATTCTTACTCCAGTTCATTGGAACAACTTCCCCGTTTCCTTTCGTTCCATCCGGATTATATCTTCTTTCTCCATAAATATATCCATCATCATAGAAATAACGCCCGCTTAAAAAGAAAGTAAATACATCGTTTGTAAATGGAACAGGTCCGCTAAGACTACCCTGAAAATTATAATTTGAGAAAGCATCAAAATTGTTAATATGCGGGAAATATTCTGTAAAATTACTCAGGTGATCGCCGGAATAAAGCATTATGCTTCCGTGATAATCTCTGCTTCCTTCCTTAGTAACAGTATTCACTATACCCGACATTGCGTTTCCATATTCCGCGTTAAATGTGCCGCTGATAACTTGTAATTCCTGAACACTATTATTATCTATCTGTATTCCGCGACTGTGATCATACGCATCGGTTACAGAGATACCATTCACCCAATAGGCAACTTCATTTGTTCTACCGCCTCTAATGTGGAATCCACCGTCCGCGTCTCTTGTTACACCTGCCTGTAGTTGAAGTACATCATCAAATTCAGCAACAGGTAAGGCTGCTATCTGATCGGAACTAATTAAAGACTGGCTTGAGGTTACATCTTTTTTGACAACATCCTGTACACCCTGAACAACAACCTCTTCCAGCTCAACAGCTGACTCGGATAACTCAAAATCAACAGTGGTTGTCAGGTCTATATTTACAGTTACATTTTCAACTACAACTGGTTGGTAACCAATGTACTGAGCTTTTACATTATATTTTCCCGGAGGAATATTCAGGATGACATAATTTCCATCAATATCTGTAGCCGCACCTAAATTTGTTCCTTCAATAAGGATATTAACAAAAGGTAAGCCCTCCCCGGTTTTTGAATCAGTAACCTTCCCTGTTATTTTTCCTGTAGTTCCGGCAAATGTAAAATTTAACGTACAACTAAAAACTACCAGATAAAACAGTAAGATTTTTTTCATATCTCGCTCCTTAATCTTAAAACCTTTTTTTATTTCTTCTTTAGTAAATTCATTTTTCTATTGCGTCAGAATCAAGCAGATCATTATTTATATTCACTTCAACTTTACTTCGTAATTTATTTAAATAATCCCTTAAAATATCCGTTTCGTTTTCAAACTGACAAGCTTTGATTACTTCACTTTTAATGTTATTGAAATCAATCGGTTTGCCGTCTACTTTGCCAAGTAATCTGAATATTCCATATACACTTTGAATTTCTACCGGGCCAATGATTTCACCGACTTTTGCATTCCAAAACAAATCCTTGTAACTGCCAAATTTAGTAACTGGTGCAAATCCCATTATTCCATTATTATCTGCGGACCATTTTCGTAAAGAATATTTTTTTGCCAGTTCACCAAAATCGCTTCCCTGATTTATTAATTCCTTAATGCTATTTGCAAGTTCTTCACTATTAACAAGTATTTCCTGCAGATTTAATTCCCGCTCTGTAGAAAAGGAAAATATATTATCCTTATAATAACTAAAAACAACCGAATCAGGAAGCTGAGCATTACTTACAATTTCGCTCTTTTTATGCTCCAGATATGTAATCATATTATACTTATCAAGTTTATCTAAAACCACATGTGTTGTATCATATCCCTTACTCTTGGCAATATTAAAGAGAATATCATTAATTAAAATTCCTTTAATAACTGCGACTAAAGATTCAACTGAATTTATTTGTTCTTTGTAGCCTGATGATAAACCGGATAGTTTTTGTTCAATCTCTGCTGCGGTATAAATTCTATCCTTATACTTTACACATTGTTCGGATTGAAATTTTCGATTGGCCGATTCAATGTCGTTCTTTCTAAATAAATCACCTAATATCTTTTCAAGAATTTCATTATTAAATGTGAGTCTGGTTTCATCAAAAACGCTGTTGAGATATTCCTTTTCTGCTGGATCTTTTTTCCTCATCCGG
>JAJDNK010000101.1 GCA_022340715.1 bacterium BMS3Abin03
TTTGAGCTATCTAGAGAACAATGTCGGTTTGATAACTTTAAGTATTGATATTTCAAAATCAGGTTCAATATATGCCGCTTGAAATCTTGAACAACATGATAAAGTATCAATAAGCACATTGGTTTCTGTCGTGATTATTTCTTTTCCAGAAGATTTTTTTGATGAAACTTTACTGTGAGATCATTGATCACAATCAAAACCCGAAAGAACTGCTTGAAGAGGCATATAGGGTAATCCGAAAAGGCAGGATTTTGGTAATTTCACCACCCTCTAGATTGACGGTTGTTTACGTAGTTGACACTTATATTCATGAATGCTATGTCGTTGAATTAAATAGATTTATATGCAAATTTATTTATGATATTCATGTTCAAATTAAATCTTGTGCACCTGCTACTTATGCAGAATTGTATAATCTCATACACTCTATATTTTTTCACCGATGTGGAGCTAAATTGTTTTCAATATACTCTCAATCTTTTATGGGAAAAATCGCATTAGAACTTCAAAATTTTTTATATATAACAGTTCCCAAATAACAATATCAAGAAAATTGATAATGAGATCAAATATGGATGTGAAGTTTTTTCTCAAGAACTTTATAACAGTGCTAAATTCGGTAAAAATAAACAAGAAGTTATTAACTATTTATAGATAGTAATTCTGGCAAAATGCAAATCTGCATCTGGTATCGAATATCTAAAAAACCATGGGGAGGTAGTAATTCATTCTTAAGAACACTTTCTGCTGAATTTTCCAGATTGGGACACACAATAACCCAAAAACCGTCACATCGTGATGATTTGATATTAGTAAACAGTTGGTCTCGAGGGAGTGGAAAATATCTAAATCCAGACCAGGTTTATAAGGCAAAATGTCAAGAAGAATTCTCAAAAATAAAATCTCTTTTCTATATAACGATTATTAAGAAAAAAGAAAAATTACATATTCCAATTATCCACCGATTAGATGGTATTGCGAAATTATATGGTCGCAATGATCCAAAAGCAGATAAAACGCAATTTTCAATATCAAAAATTGCAGATTTCACAATATTTCAGAGTTATTACTCAAAAAGGAGTTTTGAGGAATACAAAATTATACCGGTCAATTATGATGTAATCCACAATGCGGTCGATGGAAATATTTTTTACCCATCTACTCATTTAAAAAAATTACCGGAACAAATTAAGATGGCAGCCATTTCCTGGTCAAATAATCCTATGAAAGGATTTTCCCAGCTGGTCAAGATTGCAGAGTTACCCAATATTGAACTAAATTTTATCGGCAATTGGAATTCGAATATAAATTCTGGAAAAGTGAATTTATTAGGAGTGAAATCCTCAAAGGATATTTCCAGATCACTTCGCAATTCTCATGTGTTTGTTCATTTAGCTGAAAACGACCCTTGTCCCAACGTCATAATAGAAGCATTGGCAAGTGGCCTGCCAATAATTTATAAAGACTCTGGTGGAAATGCAGAATTGGTTAAAGGATTAGGAATTGCTGTATCAGATAACTTGTTTGAAACAATTAATCAATTACGACATCGTTTTATTGAATTGCGCACTAAAATAATTTCTTCACGAGCTGAATTATTGATTGATCATTGTGCGAAAAAATATCTAAAATCATTTATAAAAGCGATAGAACTAATAAAATAATCTTAAGAAAATGAGAAAACCACGCATTATCTGGTTCATTCCGAACCCTCGATGGTTGTTTTTTCATCGGATTACAGGTAAAACTGCCTGGCATCCAGATATTTCATTACCAAGCATATGGATTCGAAGTTACCAGATTGCTCCATATCTTCAAAAAGCAGGTTATTCAACGAATTACAATACGGTTGATCCACTACCTGATGTAGCGATATTTTTGAGACGGTATAAAAAAGAAGATGTAGAACTAGCCCAATATCTAAAATCAAAAGGTACTAGAATAATCCTTGATGTTGTTGCGAATTACTTTGAAGAACGAATCCCTGATAAATATGGAAATGGGCAATCATCCAATGAACAAGTAAAAAATTTTTTTGAATTTCTGGAAATTGCAGATCAGGTTTGGACTGTATCACCTTACTTAAAAACAATCGCGGAAGATTATCATTCAAATGTTCATTTCGTATCTGATTCGATTGATACCAATCATTTTCAGATTGATAATGAGAACAATGCCAAACAAGAACCCCCATTCCTACTTGGTTGGTCTGGAAGCCCATCAAAAGCACAGGAATTAAATTTATTAACACCACTTCTTGATTATTTTATAAGAAGTGAACTTATCAATGTAATAGTAATTTCAAACAAATCCCCGGACTTAAAATTCAAATATCGATTTAGAAGATGGAAATATTCAACTTTTCCAAAATTTATTTCGTTATGTGACTTGTGCATTGCTCCCAGAATGGTGAGAAATGATTACGACCGTGGTCATAGTTTATTTAAAATTGGTGTTTTTATGACCATGGGAGTACCAGTATTTGCAGGACCAGTACCGTCTTATTATTTGTTATTAGATGATGGAAAAGCAGGAAAAATATGCAATTCTATTGATGATTGGAAATTTGAACTTGAAGAATTCATTTACGTTAAAGAGGTTCGACAAGATTTACGAGCCGAAACACAGAAAAAGATTCAACCTTATCAGACCAAGTATATAAGTGAAAAAATTGATATGCTGTTAAGAAATTTAATCTAACATTTGAAAACTAAAGAATCATTATAAAATGTGAAAAACAAAATTTCTTAAAACCCTTTTGGTCAGAGTAAACCTGAGATTAATGCAAGACGATCGAATTCAAGAAAAACTTCAAAGAACACTTGTGCTTTCAGTTTTTAAGAGTTTTTGGGCTTCAAAAGAATCTGCAATATTTCCCAATATAATTTATTGCAGAAACATAATTCCGGGTCCGGGGCGGTTTGGTACAAGCAGAAATCCTGTTAACAATTTGATAGTGGCAATACAAGGAATTCATTATTACCTCAAAAACCGACCAAAATTAATTATTGTTGGATCTTCAGCCAGAGTAGCGCCATGGTATGCCCATCTAAAAAAAATTGGGTTTTTGAGTGAGGCAAAGCTGGTTGCATTAGGTCAAAACTATTTGAGTGACCGGCAGGTTGAACAATTTGAGATGATCATTGTCCACTCAACCAGAGAAATTGATTCGCATAAAAATAAAATCCAGGAGAAATTCAAGTTTATTCACTTACCTGCGGATGGAAATTTTGAGTCACTGAATATTGAAAATGGAGAATACATTTTTTCAGGTGGCGGCGCCGGAAGAGATTTCATTTCATTAATCAGAGCCATAGAAGGTACCGGTTTAGAAACAAAGATTATAACCTTCTCACAAAAATCACTAGGTTTCTCTGAAAAAATTCCTGATAATTGCAAAATAAAATGGCGATTGCCAAGGCAGGAGTTCCTCCAATACATGGCAAAATCAAAATTTGTTGTTGTACCCTTATTAAAAGGCAATTATCCACATGGCCATACGACTGTTGTCCAGGCTTTAAGACTTGGCAAAGCTGTCGTTTCAACAAAAGCTGCAAGTGTGGAGGATTACATCACCCAGAACATTGAAGGGATTCTTATAGAGCCAGGAAATGTTTTTGATTACAGAGATGCTATTAAATTAATGGCTTATGATCAATCTTTTAGAGAAAACTGTGAACGTAACGCGCGAATAAAAGCCAAAAAACTTACATATACTTACTTCAAAAATAGATTACTTGAAGTAGTAAACGAAATCATATAGACACAATGGATTTAAGAGAAACGCACCTTGTTCTATTTCTTTCCCGCTCTACCCCGCTTAAAAAATGGGACCAGATGGGAATTCTTGAAAGAGAACTAGCATATTATACAAATCTAGCTGCATATTTAAAAAAAGTAAGTTTCGTAACATGTGGAAGAGATGTTGATTTAGTATATCAACCAGATGTAAAAAATTTTGAAATTTTATACAATCGTTGGGGACTTTCAAACAATCTTTACAGTATTGTCGCACCATTCCTGCATTACTCAAAATTATCACGAGGTACCTTATATAAAACTAATCAATTGGATGGTGCCTGGACTGCGGTGCTTTCGGGATTTCTATTAAAAAAAATTGTAGTTCTTCGTGCTGGTTACCTTTGGGCAGAATTTTTACAGAAAGAAGGCTCGGGCAGGATAAAAACCATTATTATTAGATTTTTACAGTTTTTTTCATTTAAATGCGCTGATGTGTCTTTTTTACCTTCAATTTCTGATAAAGAATATGTCTCAAGAAAATATAAAATTTGCCCCAATGATATTTATGTGATTCCGAATTATGTTGATACAGCATTATTTAAACCAGAAAATATAATTGATAAAAACCATAAAAACATTATATATATTGGCAGACTTCATACACGAAAAAACTTGATTTCATTGATTGAAGCTTGCTCAAAATTGGATAGTATTCGATTAACGCTCATAGGAGACGGCCCCCAACGAATTGAATTGGAAAGAATAGCACATGAAAATCAAATTAAAGTAACCTTTCTGGGTGTAATTCCCCATAATCAAATTCCCTATCATTTAAACATTTCAGATTTATTTATTCTCCCTTCCATTTTTGAAGGACATCCAAAAGCCTTGATTGAAGCCATGGCTTGCGGAATACCGGTTATCGGAACTGATGTCCCCGGGATAAGAGAAGTAATCGATCATGGGAAGACTGGATGGTTATGCAACACCGACCCAGATAGTATTTCGGAAGCAATTAAAGCGGTAATCAATGACCAGGAATTAAAACAAGAACTGGGTAATAACGCTCGAGAATACGTTCAGGAGAATTTTTCTTTAGAAAAAGTCCTTGAACTAGAAACAAAGGCACTTAAGTCTATTGTTGATCAATTATGAAAACTAAAAAAGTTGAACCTCACCTGGATGTCCTAGTTTTTTCATCAACAGATTGGGAGGGAATATGGGGCAGCCGCCAGCAGGTGATGTCCAGATTGTCCGAAAGGGGTTTCCGAATCCTGTTTGTTGAACAAATGGCTGGATTAGAACATTTACTAAAATATCCCCGACTTTTCAAGCGAAAACGAAGGCGCTGGCGGGAAGGAATACGGCAGATATCAAAATCACTTGAGATTATCAACCCACCACCATTATTACCAGGCAGATATTATTCGCTCACTATTAACAAGTTAAATTCCAATCTAATCAGAATTTGGATTCAAAAATATCTACTCGAAAGAAAAATCATAAACCCGATTTTATGGCTGTACAAACCCGAACAGTTTGATCTGATAGGCAAATTCAAGGAGAAGTTGAGCATTTATCACTGCATCGATGAATGGAAAGCAGGGACATCCGGCCGAAAAAGAAGAATTATTAAAACAATGGAAGACGAATTACTTACTGGAGTTGATATCACCTTTGTGAATTCAAAAGAAAAGTACCTGAGGACCAGTAAATTAAACAAGAATGTTTACCGGATCCCAAGCGGGACTGATGTAAATTTATTTGCTCAAGTACTAAGTGCAGACTGCAAAACCCATCCAGTGATACAGGGTATTAAACGACCGCGAATTTGTTATATGGGCAATATCAATGATCGTCTTAACTACCATTATCTGCAAAAGTTAGTAACTAATAGACGTAATTATTCATTAGTTCTTATAGGTGACACCTATCCCTGGAGGAAGAATGAACCACACATAAAATCTCTTTGGAGATTTCCAAACGTATTTTTTTTAGGCGAATTTCCTTTTTGTGAATTACCCTCCCTTCTTAAAGGTATTGATGTCTGTTTAATCCCCTTCCGGAGTGATGAGCGTGGTTTTTACAGAAGTCCTATAAAATTATATGAATATCTATCCGCTGGAAAACCGATCGTGAGCAGCCATATCGCTGAAGCGGAGGAATTTTCAGAGTATGTTTATATTGCTAATTCTCCTGAGGAATTTGTTTTGAAAATCGATCGAGCTATTGCTGAAGATAATGATGAAAAACGCTTAGAGAGAATAAATATTTCCAAAATACATTCCTGGGATATTCGAGTGAATGAGATGGAACATCGGATTATGGAATTGCTTGCAAAGCAGAGTATCACCAGTGAAAACCAGAAAGCCTGAAAAAATTATATATCTCATTACTGATCTCCGGATTGGAGGCGCTCAACGCGTCCTAAGTAATATCCTTCCCCATCTTGACCGGAGAAAATTTGACCCAATTGTTGTTTGCCTCTTTGCCGGAGACGGTCCTATCGCCGAGGAGATCACAAAAACAGGCATACCCGTGATCGACTTACAGATGATGAACAAAATTGATGTATTTGCAGTTTGGCGGTTTTACAAATTGTTGAATCGGGAAAAACCATCCATTCTACACTCGGCTTTATTTCATGCAAACATTCTCTCCCGGGTGGTTGGAAGGTTAGCGAAAGTGTCTGTAATCATTACCTGGCGCCACAATATTAATCTTGGAAACGATCTCCGGGAATGGGTGAAAAAAGCCACTTCAAAATTGGATGATTGTGTGATTGTAGTCTCAAATGCAGTTAAAGAACGCGAGATCAACGCTTCTGGTGCTAATAACAAGAAAGTTATTGTGGTTTATAACGGTATCGATACGAGCCTTTATAGAAAGCTCAACAACGGTGAAAGACGTAAAGGAAGAAACCTTTGGGGAATTCCTGAAAATACTTATCTTATTGGTTCGGTCGGACGTTTGCATTTTCAAAAGGGTTATGAAATACTTCTTCACGCCTTTAAAAGAATAA
>JAJDNK010000124.1 GCA_022340715.1 bacterium BMS3Abin03
TTGAACATTATCTTCAACTAATGAACAACAGGCAAACACATGAAATTCCAGAAGAAGGCGAACTTTTAGAAAAACTAAGTTTCTATTTCAACTTCAAAAACAACAACGAATTTAAGAATGCAGTTTCGAAATTAAGATCAAGGGTACGAGAAATTTATAATTCTATTTTAAGTAGAGAAGAAGGTGATGAGACAACCTTTTTTGATCTTAGCATAATTAATTTTGAAGACACAAATAAAGCCAGCAGCGATTTACTGTATCTCAGGGAAGGCAAGGGAATAATCGGAGCACGGACTTTCGATTCACATTCAATTCAGGGTTTTCTGAAGATTGAAAAAAAATTATTTGAGTATTTACAGTCTGCAATTTTTCCTGACAGGGTTCTTTCTAATTTTGTGCGATTAATCAGACAGGCAAACTTCCCTTCAATCTGGTATCAGGAATTGAGTGATAAACAATTCTTTAACTACTTTATGAAAACTTTCGAGTTCTCTCAGTATTCCGTTGATCTTTTAGCAGAAGATAAAGAATTAAGGGAATTCTTACTGAGCAGAAAAGTTTTCCTGAAAATACCTGATGAAGAATTAGTCAGTTACAAACTCAAATTCATCTTATTTTATTTATCTGTACAGTTGATAACAGGTTTAAGAAGACCTTTAAATGTCTCCGCCCTTCTTAGTAAACTGTTGAAAATGAAAATAAAAGAGTTTGTAGATGAGAATACAACAAAATCTCCCTGGAACAAAAATTACTTCGTCGCAGTGCTTGGAAGCCTGGGTTCGTCCGTAATTACTTTTTTTTCAGATATAGATATAATTTTTATTGTAAAAGATCTAACAAAATATCCCAATATCGAAAAAGAAGTTCAGGGCATTTTAGCAGGAATCAGAAATCTCATAAAACCGTTTACAATAGATTGCAGACTGCGACCTGAAGGTAAAAGTAGTCAGTTAGTTTGGGATGTAAAAGATTCCAAATTGTATTTTAAAAGGAGAGCAAGAATTTGGGAATTCCAGGCATTATCGAAAATATCTTTTGTTTCTGGTAATAAAAGGTTGTTCGGCGGTTTTACTAAGAATGCCTTACAATCTCTTGATAAATTCAATCAAAAAGAGATTAAAAAAGAAATGGCCGAAATGCACAAAAAAATTATCTCTCAAGAAATTTCCGGTTCGCTTGATATGATCGATGTAAAAAAAGGAAGCGGAGGTTTAACCGATATAGAGTTTATCTCTCAATATTTAATTATTACCAATCCTGATCTTTATGGTAATTCATTTGAAAAAAGTTATCCGGAACAACTACAACTTATCAGTAAAGCCGAATCTAAGCAACCGGGGATAAAGATTCTTTACAAGACGTTTGAATTCTTTAAGAGCATACAATTAATTAATCAATTAATTTTTACCAGCACATCATCCAGGATTAAATTTGACGGAAAAAGATTAAACGCTTTCAGCACTGTTCTGGATCATGACAAAATCGATGATTTTAAAAATGAAATACTAAACAATATTCTAAATACAAAAAAATTATTTGGCAGAGTTTTTAAATAAGCAGATGGAGTTCATAAAAAAATATTATTTTGTAATAACCGGATTGGTAGTTTTTATTATTTATCTGTTCACACTTGCACCATCTGTTGTTCAGATAGATTCAGGAGAGCTTGCAACTGTGCAGGCAACACTTGGTATTGCCCATCCTACCGGTTATCCTTTGTATACAATAGTTGGTTATCTTTTTTCACTTATTCCGTTGCCATTTACTAAGATTTATCAACTTAACCTGCTTGCAGCATTGTATTGCAGTGCCGGTGTTTCGGTTTTTGTTTACACTTCAAAATTTGTGTTGGATAATCTTACTTCATTTTCTTTCGTAAAAGCCCCTGATATCAAGTTTTCTAAAAATAAAAAGAAGAATAAAAAAGAGAAGAAAAAGAATTCGCAAATAGCATTTTCGCTGGACGAAATCATAAAAAAAATTTTATCAATTGCCGGAGGTTTGATTCTTGCATTTAGTGAAACTTTCTGGATGCAAAGTACCTCGGTCGAAGTATACTCACTTCATATTCTTTTAATCAATATTATAATACTTTTCCTGTTAAAAGCATATTTATATAAACCTGATGAAAAGAGACAAAGCGATTTAAAAGCGTGGTTAATTTTTTCTGCTGTACTTGCACTTGGCTTTACGAACCACATGACAACTTTATTGATTGTACCTGGCGTTGCATATTTATTTTTCACAAAGAATAGGTTCAACGCAGACAGCATTAAAAAAATACTTTTAATGCTTTTAATATTCTTCCCCGTACTAATTTTGATTTATTCTTATTTACCGATCCGTGCTTCACAAAATCCACTCTTGAATTGGGGAAATCCAACTGACCTGGAAAGAATAATAAGACATATTTCCGGAAAACAATATCAGGTCTGGCTTTTTGCGTCCGTTGAATCTGCAAAAAAACAATTGGTCCACTTCATAGATACATTGTCCGGTGAATTTTATATTGCACTCTTTCTATCAATTATAGGATTATTTACCTCATCGAATTATACAAGAAAAATTTTTGTTTTCCTTTTAATAACATTTCTATTTACAATTTTATACTCAATCAACTACGATATAAATGACATAGATTCATATTTTATACTTGCTTATATCTGTCTGAGTTTCTTCGCTATTTTTGGATTCCTTAAACTATTTCAGATTTCAAAAAATAATCTAAAGGTTTTGATTTCTGTTTTGGCTCTAGTTATTCTCATAGAATTCTATTTCAATTTCAACAAAGTCAATCAAAGCAATGTTTATACTTATGAGGATTACACACATGCAATATTAAACAGCGTTCCGCAGGGCAGCATAATATTTAGCTACCAATGGGACTATTTTGTTTCTGCTTCTTATTACTTCAGGTATGTTGAAAATTATAGAAATGACGTGGTTGTTATTGATAAAGAAATATTGCGCCGTTCATGGTATTATGATGAGCTAAATAATGATTATCCTTTCCTGTTTAAGAATATGCAGGAAGATGTAAATAATTTTAAGGAAGCATTAATTCCTTTTGAAAGAGGTGAAAAAGATTATAATGCAAACCTGCTAGAAACCTTGTACCGTAAAATTATGACTGACCTGGTAGCTACAAACGTAATTGACAGAAGTTTTTACATAGCTCCGGAACTTTATGAAAATGAAATGCAAAGAGGTGAATTCTTATTACCCAAAGGATATACATTGGTTCCTGATCTATTATTGTTCAAAGTAGTGAAAGGAAACGAGTATGTTCCTACGAAAAATCTCGATTTCAAAATCAGGTTTGGTAAAGAAAAAAATTATTATATAAATATAATAGAACGATTTGTCGGAACAATGCTAGCAAGAAGAGCCATGTATGAATTACAGTTTGGTAAAACTGAAAGAGCCAAAATTTATGCTGAAAAAATAAGAGATGATCTGCCGGGCTTTTCTATGCCGAATGTAATTAAGAATTTATTATTAGATAATTAATCTTCCGCCGCCTCAAGCAATTCTTCTTTTCTTTCTTTGGAAAGCTCTGCTTTTGTTCTGAATGATTGCAGAGTTACATCCATTTGTTGTATCAGGTTACGTTTGTAATACTTTGGTGCATACACACTACCGTCCAGCATATATAACCTTTTGGTGTTTTCATCATAAAAAACATAATTAACAAACGGACCTCCCATTCCTTTGATATTCAGATCCCACAAACCCTGTGTAAACAATGCATAATTACCATTAAAATTAACTTCGTTCACAGTGAAATAATCTTCGGCAACTACCACATATCCGCTGTTATCGGCAGTTACATAATATTTTTTTGTCATCCTGTTACGGATAGCTTTAATAGAATCTTTATCTAAATATTCAGGTGTTGCATTATCGATCCAGTGAACAAAAATCCATCTTTCCATATCGCTTCCGGGTGATCTTCTGAGCCAAACAAAATTATCCTTTGGTTTATCTAAGGCTAATTTATAATCTGCCTGTACATAAATTACCCAACCGTATTTTTTTAGAAATTCACCTTCAATTTTTTTCTGTTCATAACGGGGATTATACAAACTATTGAACAATCTTTCATCGGATATTTTTTGAAACGCATAAAGAAGATTGTCAGAGTTGTGTAGTATTTTATCATTTAACTCCGTTAATGTTGGTGCAGAAAGTACAACGACCAATTGATTTCTTGCCCACAAGTTATCTTTATAAAGTATAAAGCTAGAATCTTTTTCTAATTTATCCTTAACCACAGTATCCACCACAGCGGAAATGAACTGTGATGTTCTGGAATTTGAGTTCAATGGAGCAGCAATAATTATATTTTTTTTCAGCTCATAGTGTTCAATCTGCGAAGGACTAATTCTTTTAAGTGTAAATACTTTTTCCGGTTGAGGTGTATAGATAATTTTTTCGAAGGTGGAATCCATCGTCTTTTCAATTTCTGCGTACTCCGATGAATCAGCAACTACGTAAATTTCATCTTCAAATCCTGTGGCAGATTTTTGCGTATTACAGGATGAAAGAAAAAATAATATTCCTAAAGAAAAAAAAGATAATATGATTATTTTCATAAACTAACCCGGAACATTTGATAATGTTAAATCGAGGTTTGGAAATATGATCAGGTAAAGAATCCACATAGAAAAACCAACAATTAATGGAATAGATAAATTATCATCAACAAATCCTAAAGAAATATTCTCCGTAATAGCACCTGTAAAAGCGGCTACAAAACCAATAATAAACTCTCCCTGAAAATATCCAATCTTCGGTGTAAATAAAACCACAATACATGAACTAATAAAAAAGGCTAAAGTTCCCTCAAGACTTTTTGCTAAAAATTTATGTTTCCCGAATTTTCTGCCTATAAGAGCAGCCATAATATCGCCTATGATCAAAATAGCAAAGGAAGTAATAAAGATTACTTTGGGAAATATAAGCACCCCGATTAGCCCTGAAAGCAAGACATAAGTAGCGCCATTCAAGTTTTTCTTTTTTTCATCAACCTCGTGGCGACGTAACAAAAATCCGAAAATCATATAGAATACTTTGCCGATCTTAGGTGAGAAATATCTTGCCAGATCTAAAGTAACAGCCACAAATGATAAGCTTCCCAGAATTATTGCAGCAGAAGTTTTGGAGATAAAATAATAAACAATAGGAATTGATAAAGAAATAAGATGGATTAATTTCCTGACTAATTCATCTTTATAGTCAATAGTACTGCGATCAGTTTGATTCATTTTTGGAAGCAGTATCCTTATTCGTTCTCTGTTCCATCATTTTCTTTACGTGTTCGGGAATTTCGTTCTTATCTTCTTTTTCCTTATCAGA